>JACFNM010000556.1 GCA_019454915.1 Chitinophagaceae bacterium | reverse complement strand
TTAATCAACAAAGGGCGGTGAACGCCGCCCTTTTAATCATTACATCCAATAAAAAAATGAACTATGCAACCGATCAAATTAATCATTGAAATAAGGGGAGGTAAGCTGAGCGCCGTTTTTGCCACTACCTATTTGAGTTATATAGTTGTTGACTACGATAAAATAGAATACGGGGCATCGCCAGTCTCCGGACGGTTAGCACCTGATTTTATCAGCGACAAGCTATATACGTTGTACACCGATCCCGACCCGGCCAGCCGGGAGATCAGAGACGAACTAAAGAGCCGCAAATTTTAACTGCAAAAGCAATCATCATGAAAAAATTAAATCAACAGGCGACACGGATATTTTGCGCCATTCTTAAAAAACTCGGAGGTAAAGACTACCTGCAATTGCAGGCAAAAGGCTTCGCACCTTTAAGTGTAAAAAAAATGCAGGAAAATATCATAACCCCCGCCGGTAACGCTACAGCATACAGCCTTAGCCACAGCTATGAACAAAACGGAGATTTGATGCGTAACCCTGAAATGGTTTTTCTGGTAGTAGACAATCGGAACGGAAAAACTGATTATATGCAGATTGGTATTTACCCGCAGACCTACCAAGACGACCAAGAAGGACTATTTGAAGAAAGTATCCGGGTGGAAAATGGTAAGGTAACCACCTGCATCAAATTATGGCAGGAAGGGCATTGCCGGTTTGCTACCACCTGGCTACAGAATATTAAAGCGCTAGGATTTTTAAATAAATGCAAAAGATAATAAACGCCCTTCTTGCTTTACAAACTTTAAATATTATAAGATGAAACAGATATCTATTAACCTTTACCAGTTTGCAGAACTTTCAGAGGAGGCAAAACATACCGCACTGGACAGCATGAGAGATACCAATATTGATTATGAATGGTGGGATTTTGTCTATGATGATTTTTCTACACTGTGTAAATATATCGGTATTGAAACCGATACCCATAAAATGTTTTTCCGTGGCTTTTACTTACAAGGCGATGGCAGCAGCTTTGCCGCTTCAGTTGACCTGATGAAACTTGTTAACGGTATCCGCAATCAAAGCTGGAAAGAGTATGCCCCTGATCTGCAAATAGACCTTGAACCCTGCCCCCTTCAAAACCGTATGCTTTCCCTGATTGAAAGAGGATTTATTGATAGTTATATCAGAATCAAGAACGCCAACCGGGAAACTTCTGTGAGCCTTGAAGCAGATTTTAATTATAGCTACAATAAATGCGATGAATATATCAATATAGATATTGAACTGGACAGGCTTGAAACCTGGCTGGATGATACCGCCCATACCTTGAACCATCATTTTTATAAGCAATTACAGCATGAGTATGAATACCTGACCAGTGATGAAGCGGTTAGGGAAACCATAGAAGTAAACGAGTATGAGTTTACCCATGATGGCCAACCGGCAGACTGCTTGCTAAAGCTGCAAAATCAATAATTAAATAACCATTAAATAAAAATGTTATGCCAAACTGGTGTTATAACGTGGTACGATTTCAGGGTGATGCGCACCTCATAAGCGAAACAGAACGATTTTTTAAAGCAATGGCAGCCCGCGAAAAACAACAGCTATGCGGGCAACTCCCGGATTTTGCAACGGTGCGGGATGACCATTTTTTTTGCATCCAATGGAAAGATAATGCATTACACTATGAAACAAGATGGTGTCCCAATACATACCAACTAGTAACCATTGCCGATCATTTACATGTGAATTTCAAACACAATTATGAAGAAACGGAGATGCTGATATATGGGCAAGCGACCTATAGCAACGGTAAACTTTCAACAGTTGATCTTGACCCCGCAGATTTTGAACTGTATCAATATGACGGGCAACAAGACGACTTTCTTTTTGAAGGTAAGCATTACCCCGACTATGCTACAATCCTTGAAATCCTGCTGGAAAGAAAAATGCAATACCTCCCA
>JACFNM010000555.1 GCA_019454915.1 Chitinophagaceae bacterium | reverse complement strand
TGATTTTGTAATCCAACTGCACCTTGCCAAAAAATACGTCTTTCGTATATGATCTGATAATGTTGCGCGCAGCAAAATAAGGTCCGTTTTTACCAACCGCTTTATCTCTGCCGGTTGAGGGATCTACCCTGCTTAAACGGTCTTCTCCCGGATTTTTCAGATAAGGTGTATTCTGATACTGTCCTTCCCATCCGGTGATCCAGGGATCAGCTTGTTCCCAATCGGTCATCTTAGGCATATTAATCGGCATAGACATGGCATGAGCCAGTGGGTTATCTTCCCTTTTGTTGTAGGTGTGTGACTGATTAGGCACAAATGTATGAGACCACGAAGCTTGTGAACTTACTGAAAGCTTCTTGTTAATATTATATTTACCATCAAAAGAAACACTGTTACGGATCGTCCTGTTGGATGGTACCACTCCATTGTATACCATATTGCCCAGGTTGAGACGATAGTTTCCCTTATCATAATTACCGGTTACGGATACGTTGTTATCTGCCATGACTCCTGTTTTCAGGAAGGCTAACAAAGGATCTTTATCCCCACGCGCCTGCAGAACAGACTTTTCCCATTCCTGGGTGTCGAGATTCCATCTCCAAACCGGCTCGTTATTTACATTGTCATCAATAGCCCATCCGAGACCTTTCTTATCTTCAGTTAATGCACTTCCGTCTTCATCACCCTGAAAAAATGAGCGTTGTACAGGCGGAGCGCTATACGCCTGATCGAATGAAGTAGAACTGGTAACAGATACGCCTAGTCCTTTTTTGGCATCAGCTCCGGATTTGGTGGTGATCATGATTACCCCGTTACCCGCAGATGCTCCGTAGAGCGCTGCGGCACTGGCGCCTTTAAGTACCGATATACTCTCAATATCGTTTGGATTGAGTGTGGAAATGAAGTTACCCGCATCAATACCGGAAACAGACCCTACCGTATTAGATCCAAGTGGTACTCCGTTTAAAACGATGAGCGGCTGGGTCGCATTGTTTACATTAGATGCTCCCATGATTCCTGCTAAGGAAGTGGCTCCGCGTATGTTAAACATCACGGAAGAAGTCGGTGATGAGGTGAGGCTGTTCATCTGCACTCCGGTAACCTTGCCTTCCACAGATTTTAATACGTTGGAAGCTCCTGCTGTTTCCATATCTTCAGCCTTTACCGACGATATGCTATACCCCAGGGCTCTTTTTTCTCTCTTCATACCGAGAGAAGTTACCACTACTCCTTCCAGTTCCTGAACAGAAGCTTCCAGCGTAATATTGACTACACTTCTTCCGCTAAGGGCAATTTCCTGCGTAGCGTATCCCACAGAACTAATCACCAGTACGGCTGAGCTATTGGCTACATCCAGCGCAAAGTTTCCGTTATTGTCGGTGGTCGTTGCATTTACCGTACCCCTCTCAGTGACCGTAGCACCGGCTACAGCGCCATTTGCGTCGCTCACGTTACCTCTTACAGTAAAATCAGCAGACTCAGCTTCTGCAGATGGGGATACCATAGCAGCAGGCGTCGCAAGGTTCAGCTTCTCGGCCTGCCTGACCTGCTTAATCACATACACGTCTTTTACCTTTTCAAAGACCAAACCGGCCGTAGCCAGTACTTTTCTAAGATATAGGTCAGGATTTGTGTGCTGGGTCGCATCCTGCAGATCATAGCTCACATAGACCGACTTCAGCGAATTGGATTCGAAACTGTAATAAATGTCCTGGTACGTCCTTTTAAAATCATTCATGAAATTCTGCAGGGAAGCGGTCTTGATGTCTGATTCCGTTGCAGTTTCGCTGCTTATGAAGGATGAGCCCGACACATTAAAATCCTGTGTCCAGGCCCCTGCTGTGGCTATTATCGAGAAAATAGCCGTCAACATGGTCCCTAAGCAGCATCTTGAAAAAGAGATTCTTCTTTTCATAACTGTTTTGATTGAGGGTTAATGATGATTAATTGTTGATTTTTTGTTTGTAT
>JACFNM010000554.1 GCA_019454915.1 Chitinophagaceae bacterium | reverse complement strand
GGCCGATGGGCCCGGCAGCGCGTACGGGCTTTCCGCCAAGAATAGCTAATTTACCACGATCCGTGCGATGAATAGAAACACCCGAACCATAACTTTTGAAGGTTCCGGATAAAGCCGTCGCAACTGAGGCGGCTACTGTAGTATTCAAAAATTTGCGCCGGGAAAATGATCTCTTTTTCATGGCATACAATCGTTTCATTATTTAATGAAAATCTTCCTTTATCAATCACCTTTTCTTCCTTACTTAGTTCCAACCGGGATTTTGCACCAAAGATGGATTCAAAAGAAGCTGATCTTTCGGAATAGCATTCAGGTAATCCCGATCAATTCTAAACTCATAGCCGTCCGGTAACTTTTGTTGATAGGGATCCAGAAACCCGTTGGCGTCCACCGGATAAGGATTTACAGCAAGCTGATCTGCTTTAAAACCGTGAGGACGTTTGCCGACTATTAATTCATCCGCTGCTGCCCATCTCATAATATCATCAAATCTAAATCCTTCTGCTGCCAGTTCGACTCTGCGTTCACGCCTTACCTCATTAATAACCGGGCTCAAAGTTGGAAAATCCCATTTCGGATCATCAGCGATTGAAGCCAAAATCAGATTTGGCATGCCAACTCTGTCTCTTAGTAACTTAATAGATCTGTCTATATCGTCCTGTGTGATAGTCCCCAGTTCCGCCTTCGCCTCTGCAAAATTAAGTAAAACTTCACCATAGCGGTAAACGATGCCGGGCGTCTCTTCGTATTGAGGTATATGGTATATAGCCCGGTCATCGTATCCTTTCCTCAATACATAACCACTGGGTGCATACTGCTCCAGGCCTTGATTCAGCATATCATAAAGTGCATCATAATTGGTCACATCTCCGGAAGCTGTTATCACCCAGGGATAACCGGGCATTCCAAAGGTTTGCACAAATCTTGGATCCCGATTTTGCATTTCAAGGCTAATATTATCATTCCCTTTAAACAGTGGGTTACCCGTTATTGGTTTTCCATCAATGCACAAGTAGGAATCCGCTAATTCTTTGGTATGAGAATGTTCGTTGGGAGTTCTCTGCCTGTAATTACGATCTCTGGTAAAGATAGCCTCTCCTTTTCCCAGCGAATTATCGAAGTTTTTCCAAAACATTACTTCCGTATTCCCGGAATAGGTTCTCTGCCTTGAAAACAAGTCATAATAATCTGTATTTGGTGATCCGGTTGAGTAAAGGCTATAAACTCCGGATTCCATCACTTTAGTCGCTGCCTCAACCGCCTTATTAAAATATTTTTCAGGCTGTGCATTAGCGACTCCAAAAGGATCTCCAGCATGATATTTCTCCCAGGTCCCTTCGTACAAAGCAACCCGGCTTTGAATAAGCAAAGCCATCCACTTATTTACCCTGGAAAAACCGTCTGTTTTAGCCGACTGAAGATATAGGGCTGCTGAATCCAGATCTTTAAGAATATTATCAACAACTATGTTCCGCGGATCTCTTTGTTGAAGTAATTCCGGCGACTCTGTTCCGGGCACTGAACTAAACCATTGAATGTCTCCCCATCCCTTCAATAAATCAAAATAAATCAAAGCCCGGAAAAAGAAGGCTTCTCCGACAAATTGCTTATAATCGTCAAAAGCTGCTTTGCCTTCAATGCGCTTATAATTGTCGAAGAAATAATTGACACTCCGGACACGTGCAAAGCTGATCGCACCGGCGCCATCCAGAGTGCGGGTACCCGCAAGCCGCGCATCAAAGTTGGTAGCGACTGCATTATCCGAATTAAAATCAGAGCCGTAATTGGCGACTATAGGGAAAGAGGTATTATTATAAAATTGATTTACATAAGTCTCCAAATCTTTGGGACCCAGGAAATAGTCAAAGGATGAAACCTTATCAAGCGGCCTCCGATTCAAAAAATCTTTTCTGCATGCCGTGAATAATAAAATGAAGATGGTTGCAGCCATCACTATTCTTATGAACTTCATA
>JACFNM010000553.1:908-1978 GCA_019454915.1 Chitinophagaceae bacterium | reverse complement strand
ATCAGGGGTAAAGCGGGCGAACGGTTTTGTGTGAGGAATTCCGGGGCAGTTGCGGTGATTGAAGGCGTAGGAGATCATGGATGCGACTATATGACCGGAGGCTGCGTGGTTATCCTGGGAGATACGGGGAGGAACTTTGCCGCCGGTATGAGTGGGGGTATCGCCTATGTGTATGACGTAAAGGATCAGATAGCGCAAAATTGTAATCCGGAAATGATTGATTTGGATCCGGTAGTATTTGAAGAATCGCAAGAATTGTTCGAATTGATAAGCAGACACTATACTCTTACAGGGAGTGCAGTCGCCAAATTTCTTCTGAGCGACTTTGCAAATCAGTTGAAGTTTTTTGTCAAGGTGTTCCCGAAGGAATACAAAAAAGCGATTCAAATAGCGGAAATGAAAGCTGCGAATGGCTGATTGCCGCACGAGCCGGGATGTAAATGTTTAATGTATAAAATGAAATGAGATGGGAAAACCAACTGGGTTTTTGGAATTTACCCGTGAGCTGCCGGAAAAGAAGCCGGTAGAAGAGCGATTAAAAAATTATGATGAGTTTGTCGGGCGTTTTTCTGAACAGAAATTATCGGAGCAGGCTTCCCGGTGTATGAACTGTGGTGTTCCCTTTTGCCATAGTCATAACGGATGCCCTCTGGGCAATTTGATCCCGGAGTTCAATGATGCCGTGTACCGGAAAAGCTGGCAGGAGGCCTACGATATATTGACTTCTACCAATAATTTCCCCGAATTTACCGGCCGGATTTGTCCGGCGCCCTGTGAAACGGCCTGTGTTTTGGGTATCAATCAGCCGGCCGTAACAATTGAAGAGATTGAAAAGCATATCATTGAAATTGCTTTTGAAAAAGGAATAGTGCAGCCCAAAAGGCCCAATGTTCGTTCCGGTAAAAAGGTGGCTGTCATCGGCTCCGGACCTGCAGGTCTGGCGGCTGCAGCGCAATTAAATTATGCTGGTCATTTGGTGACCGTTTTTGAACGAGATGATGCAGCAGGCGGATTGCTGAGATATGGAATACCCGATTTTAAATTGGAAAAATGGGTCATTGACCGCAGGA
>JACFNM010000553.1:0-898 GCA_019454915.1 Chitinophagaceae bacterium | reverse complement strand
ATTGCCATAATGGAGGAGGAGGGAGTGTTATTCAGGTTTCATGCAAACGTGGGCGTCAATGTGAATGTCAATGATTTGCTCCGGGAATACCATGCGATTATATTGGCGGGTGGCTCAACCCAACCGCGGGAATTGCCGATACCTGGCGCTGATCTTAAAGGAATATATTTTGCCGTGCCGTTCCTGAAGCAGCAAAATAAGCGCAATGCGAATAGAGATCCCCTTATGCAAGCTGCCATTGAAAGTAATATTTTATCGGAAGAAATCGTAGCGACCGGCAAACAGGTAGTAGTAATCGGGGGCGGTGATACAGGTAGTGATTGCGTGGGGACGTCTAACCGGCAGGGTGCTCTGTCTGTTACGCAATTTGAATTGATGCCGCAGCCGCCTTCGTCGCGAACGGACTTCATGCCTTGGCCCACCTATCCGATGATTCTGAAGACGTCTTCGTCGCATGAGGAAGGTTGTAACCGAAGATGGGCTGTTGCAACAAAGGAATTCTTACCGGATGATAAGGGTAACCTGCGAGCGCTGAAAATTGTGGACTTAAAATGGAAATTTTCGGATGACCAAAGGCCAGCGCGGTTTGAGGAGGTGCCTGGAACGGAACGAGAGATACCTTGTGAGTTGGCATTATTGGCTATGGGCTTTGTTCATCCGCAACATATCGGACTTCTGAATGAACTGGACGTGGAGTTAGATGAACGGGGAAATGTAAAGGCTGGAGAGAAGGTCTTTAAGACGAATATATCCAAGGTGTTTACCGCAGGCGATATGCGCCGTGGTCAGTCGTTGGTGGTATGGGCGATTAGTGAAGGACGTGAATGTGCGCGGAAGGTGGACGAATTTTTGATGGGGAGTTCTTTGCTTGAAACCAAAGATACTTCGCTGATTTCGC
>JACFNM010000552.1 GCA_019454915.1 Chitinophagaceae bacterium | reverse complement strand
TGAAACTTAAAATAAACCCTTAAGACCCCCCAGGACCCCGTATCGAATTTTCCGTAGATGTCCTTCCCTTCATTCTCCACAAGATCAATATCTAAATATTTTTCTTTCCCGCATGACTCCTTAATAAAGTGATGAAAGTCTTTAGGGGTGCCATCGTCTGTCACCGTAGCATTCGTAGAAAAATAGGAAGCGAATTGCCGGCAGTCTCCGCTTTGCCAGGCTTCCAAAGCAGATCTTACGATTGTATTTGAAATTTTCGAATAGTCCATTTCGGCGTCTGTTTACAAAATTTTCCCGGGAAGCGATACCATCTGCTAACGAGAATAATATCAACTTGTAAAGTCCCCGAATAATTTTTATCAACTCGTTTTCAAAGGATATGGGAGATATAATATCAGCAGGTTTACATAGCTGTAAGGGCAATCAGATCACGTTCTCTATCAAATTTTATTCCTTAAGGTGAGTTAAGACAATAAAAGATGATTTCTATGATCAGAAGGTTGCTCCAAAAAAATACTATAGGGAAAGGATGAAAGAGAGGTGGTTATGATAATTATACCCAGTTTAGTTATGAAATATTTTTGCAGATATTTCTTACACCATTTTATTCCGATGAATTCATAGATCGCCCTGCCATGGAAATATTCCCATGGCAGGGGTCTGAAATAGCAGTAAAAAATCTTTTTAGCCGGCATTTCTTCCTGCTTTAAAGGAATAGATGAGACCAATGCTTACGGCTCCAGCGGATGTTCTTTTAATAGCGCTTCGGGAGCATAAAAGTCTTTTTTACTCTGCACCGACTCTCTCACCTTCTTTACAGTTGCGGGTTGAATAACCGAAGCAGCATTCCCAAATGAATTGCGTACATAAGTCAATACTGCGGCCACTTCCTCGTCATTCAGTAATCCCTCAAAAGGCGTCATGGGAACCTGTCCGGGGTATTTTCTGCCATTTATATCAATGGGGCCCAACAACCCCTTCAACACAACTTTAATCAGTCTCTCTTCATTGCCGGTCACCCATTTCGTTCCCGCCAATGGAGGAAAACCGGAAGCCGGCAGTCCTTTTCCATCGGGTTGATGACAGGTGCCGCAATATCCATCCATCGCAAATATTTCTTTCCCCTTTTTGTATAATGCCAGATCCTCTCCTTTTAAAGAAGAGATGATTTTCTCTTCTTTATACGCTAATACTGGCTTATCGTTCAGGTGGGCTACTGCTGTTTCATAAGCATGGATCATCCACTCATCCAAAGGCTTCTTAGCAGCTTCTTCCAACACTGGCATACCTTTTTCCTTTCCAATCCAGGAAGCAGCTACGATCGCCTCAAGTCGAACTCTTCCATTTTCATCCGTTGCCGCCTGCTTCAACAAATCGGCCTGATCTTTCACCTGGTGGCCGGTATACCGTACCACATTCACCGCTGCGGCTCTTACATGATAGTCTTTTGCCTTCAACAGGTTCCGGAGGAGGTACTGATCTACCTGATCCAATCCCCAGCTCACCCAGAGCGCTTCTAACTGATGATGTTCATACCTTGGGTCATTCTTATCCAAAGCCCCCACCCACTTTTTCAGTTTGGGAAGCACCTCCGAAGCGGCTCTCCCCCGCAGTTCCCTGCGTGTCCGGTAACGGGAGCGATATTCCGGCAGTTTCAGGTTCTCCAATAATTCTTCCACGGTTGCCCCATCAATCTTTGCGGGAGTTACAAGCGGACGGGAAGGATAGGTAATCCTATATACCCTGCCATGCATATGGTCACGCAAAGGATCTCTTGCATTATGCTGCATATGCCCAATCAATATATTATGCCAATCAATCAGGTATAAAGACCCGTCGGGTGCAAACTCCATATCAACAGGTCTGAAATTCCTGTCTTCGCTCACTACCAGGTCCATCCGATGGTGGCTTTTATAACCGGTACCGCTGTCTTCAACGACATGCTGCTTGGTACCCAAAAAGCCAATGGTATTATTGA
>JACFNM010000551.1:407-1979 GCA_019454915.1 Chitinophagaceae bacterium | reverse complement strand
GAGCAAATTGATGAAATCTATTTTAACACACTTGGCAAGCACCTGGATATTTGCGGTAAGAAAATTGAAGTAAATTCGGATCACCGGCCTGAATATTCAAAAATATATACACGCAGCGGCTACCAGGAAAAACCATTGGATATGCTGGACATCGGTAACAGACAGATTATTGTTGGCCGGTCCGAGACCGCAGATGGAAATAAAACGGTGGGCCTCGCAGTTTATCTGGATGCCGACGGCAAAGTGACCTGGTCAAAACAGTTGGGTGACAAAAACTTCACTTCCGTATCCAGAATTATTCATGCCGGCGATCAGGAATTTATATTAGCCGGAACAACCGATCAGTTTGGCGGTAGTCTTCAGCCATTTGTAGCGAAGATAAACAGTCAGGGTAATATACTGTGGTCTGTTTCCCTGCCGCTTACCGGGATGGATTTTGAAAAAACACTCGACATCACCCCTGTTTCATCCGGCAACTATGCGATCGCCGTGCGGGGAGAAACCAGGGTGGTCGTTATGCTCATCAACGCGTCCGGTAGCGTTATTTGGGAAAAGACGTACCAATCGGATGATCTGGGCAAGACGCAGACGCTACCCGATTACAGAAGCATCAGCATCTTTGAAGAAGGAGATTCATTGGCGGTTTTCACCACTGGCATACCGGTTTCGGAAAATAGGGGAAATGGTATCTGGTGCATGAAAATAAATATGACCGATGGCGTAGCGTCCGACTCCCGGATAATATCAAATATCCATCCTTCCAGTATATACCATATCAGAGGTTTCCACCCCGTACAAATTCCCAAGGGATACCTGATTAGCGTAATGTTTAACACAGAAACCGGAGGAGATAAAATAGCGCGTACCACGGAATTTTACTTAAATAAATACCTGGAGGTAGTCAGAGGGATTTTAAGCCATCCTACCATCATCGGCATGCCCGCATACAACCCCATGAAAATCATCGGTGGTGACGCTGATGGAAACATATACAAGACTCAGATGGATGTGGAAGACGGGCTGAACTTTGAACATTTTTACCGGGGGTATAAAACCTGGGGGCGACGTTATCTGAACATGGCCGGACAGCCATACCTCATAAACGGGAACGCTGCCACCAACAGATATACTCTGGCAGGACAGGCGAAGAATGAAAGTGGCTTTTTCTTATTTTCAACGGTACCCCATGCAGAGCCGGTTTGCGGCAATGAATCATTGCAGGATTTTATATTTACGAATGCGAACCATGCTGTAAACTTCCGTACCGTACAGGTTAGCAACTTATCCGGCTCGGGAAGTTCGGTAACCATGCCCGTGAGCCATTATATGCTGACGGTAAAAAATCATTGTGCCGAAGCCCCCTCCCCCTCTTCTCCTCTCCTTTGCAACACTCCCACGCAAAACCGGATAGTGATGGATGTTCCCGAAGACAGTCCCTGTGCCGACAGCACCCGCTTTTCCATCAGCCGCGGTTACGACCGCTATACCGCTTACCGCGACTCCGTGCAGGGTAAGTTTACCAACAGCTATATCGCCAAATGCCTGCAGGCGGCGGCACATGAAAGTTTTACG
>JACFNM010000551.1:0-397 GCA_019454915.1 Chitinophagaceae bacterium | reverse complement strand
CCCATGCCGTTAGTGAGTATCATTACACCCTCTATTACTACGACCAGGCGGGGAACCTTGTAAAAACCATCCCGCCCAAAGGCGTGCATCCCGAATATAGCGCCGACTGGTCGCAGCGTGTGGCTGCTGCACGGCAAAACAGGACCGTCCTGGTACCCGGTCACAGCATGGCCACTCAATACCGCTACAATACATTGAACCAGGTGGTAGAGCAGCGCAGCCCCGACGCCGGTAAATCAGAGTTCTGGTACGACCGCCTTGGTAGACTGGTACTGTCGCAAAATGCCAAACAGGCGCTATCCAACGGAACGGAAGGCCCCGGTGTAAGGATGAGTTATACACTGTACGATCACCTGTCGCGCATTACCGAAGTGGGGCAAATCAGCAATGCCTCTCC
>JACFNM010000036.1 GCA_019454915.1 Chitinophagaceae bacterium | reverse complement strand
CGTTGGTAAGGGCTCCACTTTTACATTGGAATTCCCCCTGATCAAATAAACAACAAGCACCCGTCCCCATAACTCAAAAATCTGAAATCATGTTCCACGGCATATCGGTAAACCTCTTTCCAATGGTCTCCGATCAGCGCCGCCACGAGTAACAGCAATGTTGACCGGGGTTGATGAAAATTTGTTACCAGCCCCTCAATCATCCGGAATGAATAACCGGGCACGATCATTATCTGCGTCTCAGCAACCAGCCTGTCTATCTCGTTTCTTTTCATCCAGTCTAAAAGCGCTTCTAAGGATTGCCGGGGTGTTGCCACATGGTCAGCCAAAGATTCATATACCTCCCACTGACTTATATTTAACCGATCGGGCTCAATTGACGGATCTGTCATTGCTTTTACCCCCATCCAGTATAGGCTTTCTACCGTACGTAAAGAAGTAGTACCCACGCAATACACTTTACCAACGGAACCCAGGACATTTTCAATCGTTTCCCGTCGTACTTCCATCATCTCCGTGTGCATTACATGGTCGGCAATCCGCTCAGACTTAACCGGCTTAAAAGTACCTGCCCCAACATGAAGCGTGATAAAATCATGACGAATATTCTTTTCACGCAGGGATGAAAAAATCCGATCAGTAAAATGCAACCCGGCTGTAGGCGCCGCCACGGAACCATCCTGTTTGGCATAGATGGTTTGATACCGCTCATTGTCGGATTCTTCCACCTTCCTTTTAATATACGGCGGCAGAGGAATAAAGCCCATCGTATGCAGTACTTCAGCAAAAGACAATTCCGAAGGCGACCATTGCAATTCAATAACAAAACTATCTTCCCTCCTCTCCTTAAAAACCGCATTCAATATGATTTCTTTTCCGGAAACGACCACTTCTTTTTGAAGCACCATTCCTTTCTTCCATTTGGAAGCTCCGCCAATTAAGCAGTTCCACCACACTTCCCCTTTTTGCAGCATTGCGGTAGTTATGTCAGAGTACCGTTCATGAGGCGATAGACAAAAGATTTCTATAGAACCTCCGGTAGGTTTTTGAAACAGGATACGCGCTTCCACAACCCGGGTATCATTGAAAATGAGTAACGCCCCTTCCGGCAAGTAATCAGCGATATGCAAATACCGGTCTTCCTTTAACTTGCCATCCTGATAAACCAGCAGTTTAGACGTATCCCGCTCAGGTAAAGGATAATTGGCAATCCGGCCAGCCGGTAAGCCATAACTAAAATCCTCAATATTTATCTTTTTTAAGTCAACATCATTCATAATTCACGATTGTTCACATTAATTCACAATAATCCACAGGGTAATCCCCATAACCAGGTAAATTTTGTAATAGCTAATCACCTGAAATTCAGGTTGACCATGCATTTATCTCAAAAAAGCCATTGTGGATAAAATATTCTCTCAAAAATATGCGTTAAAGGTGGGAAAATGTGTTATTTTGTGGGAATAAATGGGAAATACGGGTAACTCTTTATAAATGATACGGTTTTTAGGGGAATATGAAGCTACTCTGGACGCAAAAGGTCGGTTTCTTCTTCCAACAGGATTTAAAAGGCAAATCCCGGAAGAGGAAACCGGTAGCTTCTTTATAAACAGGGGTTTTGAGCGTTGCTTAACCCTGTATCCCATGAAAAACTGGCAGCCAATTTTTGAAAACATTGGTAGAAAAAGTGATTTTGACCCAAAAGTACGGGAATTCCGCCGGTACTTTTTGAACGGGATCACAGTAGAACTGGATAGCGCCGGCAGATTATTATTACCCAAAAACCTGATGGAATATGCGGGATTGGATAAAGAAATTGTGCTGGTTTCGGCATTTGACAAAATTGAAATCTGGGATAAAAGTAAGTATCAACAGTTCTTTGACACTTTTTCACCCGAAGCATTTAGCAAGCTGGCAGAGGAAGTAATGGCAGAAAACAACGGGTAGATAAATAAAAAACAAGTAAAAAGGTGAAAGGTCACGCTCGGGACAGGTTCTCCGGCTGTCCTTTCACCTTTGACTTAACATTATGAATGAGGCGTACCACATACCGGTTTTGAAGAAAGAACTGATTGAGCAACTGCGGATTAATCCTTCAGGGGTATACGTGGACTGCACTTTTGGAGGAGGAGGTCACAGCAGGGCGATTCTTGAAAAAATGGACCCGGGAGGTACCTTGGTTGCATTTGACCAGGACAAAGACGCAAGCCTCAATTTACCCGCAGACCCAAGGATTTTATTTATCCCCCAAAATTTTCGCTATCTCAGTAAATTCCTCCGTCTTCATAAAATTGCCGAAGTGGATGGCATAATCGCCGATCTGGGCGTATCCAGCTATCAGTTTGATGAGGCAGAAAGGGGGTTTTCAACCCGTTTTCACGAATCGAAGCTGGATATGCGCATGGATCAGCGGCAAACCCTCACGGCGTCTGATGTGATTAACCACTACTCCGAACAGGAACTACACAAATTATTTGAGCAATACGGCGAAGTCACCAATGCCAGAACCCTTGCCCAAACAATCGTCCGGCATCGCCAGCAGCTATCAATCCATACTGTGAACGATCTGAAGCAGTCCGTTGCAGGCGTGGTGAAAGGTAATCCTAATAAATACTTTGCCCAGGTATTCCAGGCTTTGCGGATTACGGTAAATGAAGAAATGGACGCGCTGCGGGAGATGCTACAGCAAAGCCCTTCCCTCCTCAGGAAAGATGGACGAATCGCCATCATCACTTTTCACAGTATTGAAGACAGGATAGTGAAACGATTTTTTCGAAGTGGAAATGTTGATGAAACAGAAACCGATGCACTGTTCGGAACGCAGGCTAAAAGCCCTTTCAGAATCATAACCAAAAAACCAATCGTACCGTCCGAAGAAGAAATAGCAATGAATCCAAGAAGCAGGAGCGCTAAACTTCGGGTGGCAGAAAAAGTATAAATAAGAAGTAAAAGGACCATGTCAGAAGAGGAAGAAAACATAGTAACCGATGAAGCGATTCCGCTTTCACGGAGAATAAAAAGATGGCTGAACTACCAATGGATAGTTCAGCACATCTATTTTATTCTCTTCCTTGCTTTACTGGCAGTGGTATACATATATAATGGGCACTACGCGGAGAACACCATCAAGGATATTAACCGCAGCGCCAAAGAATTAAAGGAATTACAATACGAATATAAAACGGTGAGGGGAGAATTCATGTTGCGAAGTAAACAGAGTGAATTGGTCAAAATGGTAGAGCCATTAGGGCTGAAAGAATCGAAAGAACCCCCGGTCAAAATAATATGGAAGAAAAAATAACCAATACGGCAGGGAAGTAGTCGCTTTACAAGCAGAAAGAGGCAACATTTTGGAAATTAAAAAAGACATATTATGGCGTGTGTATCTCAGCTTCCTGGGGATAGTGGCTCTTAGTCTCCTGGTAATAGGAAAGGCAGTGTATATACAACAGGTACAGGGCGACCACTGGAAAGGTTTGAGTGACAGCCTGCACCTGGAATACCGGAGCATGGATGCAGACAGGGGTACCATTTACAGTGAAGATGGAAGTATGTTAAGCACCTCCATCCCGTATTTTGATATCCGTATAGATTTTATGGCCGATGGTTTACGGGAGCAAGAAGGAAAAAGATTTAAAGAAAATATTGATTCCCTTTCTATCGAACTGTCCAGGCTTTTTGGAGATAAAACGGCTGCCGGATACAAACAATTACTGGAAACCGGCTACAGGAAGAAAGATCGGTATTTCCTGCTCAAACGTAAAATAAGTTTTGAACAATACCAGGCGCTGCGTCAACTGCCTTTGGTCAGACAAGGCAGAAACCGAAGCGGATTCATCATGGAAGATATGGAAAAGCGCCTTACCCCTTTCGGACTTCTTGCAAATCGCACCATCGGATTAGCAAGAAGCTATACGGATAAGGATCAGAAGACTGTAACACAAAACGTGGGGCTTGAAAAGACTTATGACAGCCTGCTAAGAGGTATATCGGGTAAACGCCTGATTCGCCGTATTTCCGGCGGAGCCTTCATTCCCGTTGAAGGCTCCGAAATAGAACCGGTAAACGGGAAAGATATTATCACCACTTTAGACGTCAACATCCAGGATATTACCCAAACCGCCCTGATGAACATGGTTGTTGCCAATGAGGCGCTGGAAGGATGCGCTATAGTCATGGAAGTAGCCACCGGCAAGATAAAAGCAATGGCCAACCTGGGCAGGATGCCGGACGGCAGTTATTTTGAATCCGATAATTTCGCCCTCAAAACTTCTGAACCAGGTTCTACGATAAAACTCGTGACGCTGCTATCCGTCCTGGAAGATAAATATGTGACGATATCCGACACCATCAATATTAATAATGGTACCTGGGTATTGAACAGACGAAATATCCGGGACGCAGAGCGTTCACCGAAGAGTGTTCTAACCATCAAGGAGGCTTTCGAACACAGCAGTAATGTAGCTATGGCCAAACTCGCCTATCAATACTACAGTAAAAAGCCTGCCCAATTTATCAAACATTACGAAGACCTTCACCTTACCAAACGTTCGGGTATTGACCTCAATGAAGAATTCAGCCCATTAGTCAAACATCCTTCGCGCACCAACTGGCACATGCAAACATTACCGTCTATGGGCTTTGGATACGAGGTGATGCTGAGTCCTCTTCAGTTGCTGATGGTTTATAATGCTGTAGCCAATGACGGCCGCCTGATGAAGCCTTATCTGGTAACCCGTGTAGAAAAAGACGGCGCTATCCTCCGGGAATTTGAACCCGTTATCTTAAATAAACAGATATGCTCAAACGAAACCCTGGAGCAATTAAAAGAATGCCTCGAAGCAGTCTGCACACAGGGCACTGCAAAGTCTGTATTTCGTGACGCCCTGTATCTGGCCGCCGGGAAAACAGGTACTACGCGGGTAAATGACGGCAAATTCAAATATGCAGACGGGGCGTATCAGGCTTCTTTCGTCGGCTATTTCCCTGCCGGGAGACCAAAATATTCCTGCATCGTCGTTATAAAGAACAAGCCTCATGCTGCAAAATATTTCGGCGGAGCCGTTGCCGCGCCCGTCTTTAAAGAAATAGCCGACCGGTTGTACGCCGAACCGGTGGCCAACCCGTCGGAATACCTGTACGCCGCCAACACCGCTTCCTCCCGGGACACCTGGACAGGAAGCCGGCAGGAACTAAAACAGGTATTACACGCCCTGGGCCTACCACTGAAAGATTCCTCCACCGCTGCAGAATGGGGTAAGGTGAACTATCAGGATAATCAGGCTGTGTTAACGAATTTGAGCATTAACGAACACACTGTACCGGACGTTACCGGAATGGGATTAAGGGATGCCCTTCATCTATTGGAGAGTATGCAAATGAAGGTAACCGTAAAAGGCAGGGGTAAAGTGGCTAACCAGTCATTAGCGGCAGGCATGACTTTTAAAAAAGGACAAACAATTTCTTTGGAACTAAATAAAAACTAAACAGAGGAGCTAAAATATCAATGGCCGTTTTACAAGACATACTATATAAGGTAAATCTCCGGGCAGTGTACGGCTCCACCGCCCTAACGATATCTGATATACAAACAGATTCCAGAAAGATATCGGCTAACGGTTGCTTTATAGCCATCAAAGGGCAGACATCCGACGGGCATTTGTTTATAAACCAGGCTATCCAAAAGGGAGCTATAGCCATCGTGGCAGAAAACCTACCCACCCAAAGAAGTGAAGGCGTCACCTATATACAGGTGGAAAACAGTGCGGCGGCAGCTGGCTATATCGCCAATAACTATTACGGCAATCCTTCTTTCAAAATGAAGGTAATCGGCGTAACCGGTACCAATGGCAAAACAACTATTGCCACGCTGCTTTTTAAACTCTTCGGTAAGTTAGGATACCGTTGCGGATTATTATCTACCGTCCAGAATCAAATAGGGGAAACCATCATCCCTGCCTCTCACACCACGCCGGATGCTTCGAGCATAAATGCACTCATGCATCAAATGCTAAACGGGGGGTGTACACATGTATTTATGGAATGTAGCAGCCATGCCATCCATCAACACCGGATTACGGGAATTCATTTTACCGGCGCATTATTTAGCAATATCACCCACGATCACCTGGATTATCATAAGACGTTTGACGAATACATCCGTGTAAAAAAATCTTTCTTTGATAATCTCCCGGCAGATGCTTTCGCCATCAGTAATCTGGATGACAAAAGGGGTATTATCATGCTACAGAATACCCCTGCAAAAAAATATTATTATAGCCTGCGAACCCTGGCAGATTTCAAAGGGAAAGTGCTGGATAACAATATATTGGGACTTCAGATGAGCATCAATGACCAGGAGGTTCATTTCAGATTGATCGGGGAGTTTAACGCTTATAATCTGTTGGCAGTGTATGGGGCGGCCGTTTGCCTGGGTGAGGAAAAACAACGGGTATTACAAACCTTAAGCAGCCTCACCGGTGCTGAGGGCAGATTCGATTATTTCATTTCACCCAAAGAAAGGATTATCGGCATTGTGGATTATGCCCATACCCCCGATGCCTTGCTAAACGTGCTTTCTACTATCAAAAAGCTAAGACAGGGTCATGAGAAGATCATCACGGTAGTAGGCTGCGGTGGAGACCGGGACAGGACAAAGCGGCCGCTGATGGCAGAAATGGCCTGCACGCATAGCGATCGGGTGATTCTCACCTCAGACAACCCGCGCAGTGAAAACCCGGAAGATATTATCCGGGAAATGGAGGTTGGGCTACCGGCCGCAGCTAAACGAAAGTACTTGTCCATTACCGATCGCAAAGAAGCCATTAAGACTGCGGTAAGCCTGGCAAACCAGGAGGACATCGTGCTTATCGCAGGAAAAGGACATGAAAAATACCAGGAAATTAAGGGCGTCAGGCACCCTTTTGACGATAAAGCGATACTAAGAGAAATAGTAGAGATGCTGGATAAATAATAATAAGAGAGATCCTATGAAGCAGGAACTAAATAAAACGCAAAACTAATTTAAACGAAGCCAGGTATGCTGTATCACCTTTTTGAATGGCTCAGGACCGACGGCATTAAGTTTCCCGGAGGCGGATTAATGCAATACATCACTTTCAGGGTGTTGCTGGCAGTGCTGTTGTCTCTTATCATTTCTACGGTATACGGCAAAAGGATCATCCGGTTTCTTCAGAAAAAACAAGTGGGCGAAAGTGTCCGGGAACTGGGCTTGCAGGGAGAACAACAGAAAAAGGGTACGCCCACCATGGGGGGCATCATCATACTGCTCGCTATTCTTATCCCTACTTTACTATTTGCCGACCTAAGTAAGATATACATCCTCCTCATGCTCCTGTGCACGGTTTGGTTAGGGCTTATCGGATTCATAGACGACTATCTTAAACTCAAAGCGCGAAAGTCCGCCCAATTAAAGGGAGAGCATTATAAGAAAAAAGACAGTGATGGATTGGCAGGGAAAGCCAAGATTATCGGGCAGGTTGGACTGGGAATCATTATCGGAGCAACTCTTTACTTCAATGACAGAGTGGTAGTTTGGCGCGAATACTATGCGCCCGAAGCTTCAGCAATCACCGCAGGATTCCTTAAAAAAGGAGAAAAAAAGGTGGGAGATACTATTGTTGTGATGGATGGGAAAACTCACCGGTATGCAGTGGTTAAAACGCCCATTACCACTATCCCTTTTGTAAAAAGTCATGAATTCAATTACAGCCGGCTGATTAGCTGGATAAGCGATGGCGCGGCAAGATATACCTGGCTGGTTTATATCATCGCCGTCACCTTTATCATCACGGCGGTGTCAAACGGCGCCAACATCACTGATGGGCTGGATGGACTCACTGCGGGCGTCAGCGCCCTCATCGGCGCCTGTCTGGGTGTATTTATATACGTGAGCGGCAGCACCCGCATTTCCGAGTATCTCAATATCATGTACATCCCCAATCTTGGCGAACTATCGGTTTTTGTGGGGGCTTTCGTGGGTGGATGCATTGGCTTCTTATGGTACAATGCATACCCGGCTCAGGTATTCATGGGAGATACCGGAAGTCTCGCACTCGGAGGGATCATAGCTTCCCTCGCTATCATCGTTCGGAAAGAATTGCTGATACCCATTTTCTGCGGCGTATTTCTGGTGGAAAATCTCAGCGTGATGTTGCAGGTGGGCTATTTCAAATATACAAAACGAAAATACGGCGAAGGCAGACGAATATTCCTGATGAGTCCTTTGCATCATCACTATCAGAAACTGGGATACCATGAAAGCAAAATCGCGGTGCGGTTCTGGATAGTGACTATTTTATGCGTTTTGTTTGCCTTAGTCACTTTTAAATTAAGATAAACGACAAAGAAAAAAATCAAATATAGCAGGGTTTAACACCCATCAGATTAACTAACGGGAATGTCAAAAAGAGTCGTCATATTAGGAAGCGGAGAAAGCGGTACCGGCGCGGCTATCTTGTGCCGTAAGCAGGGCTTCGACGTGTTTGTATCCGACAAAGGAATAATACCCGAACGATTCAAAAACGATTTACATCAACATCATATTGCTTTTGAGGAAGAAAAACACACGAACGATAAAATACTCAGCGCAGACGAAATCATCAAAAGCCCGGGTATCCCTGAAAAAAGTCCCGTGATACAAGAAATCCGGAACAAAGGAATAAAAATCATCAGCGAGATCGAATTAGCCTACCGCTATAAAGAAGAAAGTAAAATAGTTGCCATCACCGGAAGTAACGGGAAGACTACCACCACGGCGCTAACCGGACATATATGCAAAACCGGGGGCGCCGATGCTGCCGTGGTTGGAAATATCGGCTATTCATTCGCGAGGCAGGTGGCTCTTGATCCCAAACCATTGTATATCGTGGAAGTGAGCAGCTTCCAGTTGGATGATATAGACGCATTCAATCCCGATGTAGCGGTATTAACCAACATCACAGAAGACCACCTCGACCGGTATGACTACAAGTTCGAAAGTTATATCCATTCAAAATTCAATATTATAAAAAATCAAACGCACAAAGACTATTTCATCTATTGTGCCGATAACCCTGTAATCACAAAACACCTTCAAACGCACCCATTAATTTCTAACCCATTGCCATTTACTATGCATTACGAACTACCAAAAGGAGCATTTATCAGAGAAAATAAGATGTCACTGCATTTTGAAAACGAGGTTTTCGAAATGAACGTACTTGACTTTGCTTTAAAAGGGAAGCACAATCAGTACAATACCATGGCTGCCGGTCTGGCGGGTATGACAATAGGAATCCGGAAAGAAAAGATACGGGAAGCGGTTAAAACATTTGAAAGCCTGGAGCACAGGATGGAAAACGTACTATCCGTGAGAGGCGTTCAATTTATTAACGACAGCAAGGCTACGAACGTCAACAGTACCTGGTTCGCGCTGGAAAGCATGACACAACCCGTCATACTGATTTTAGGAGGCGTGGACAAGGGAAATGATTATAGCCTTATCCGCAGCCTCGTGAGAGAAAAAGTAAAAGCCATCGTTTGTATGGGCCTTGATAACCGAAAGATCCACGAAGCATTCGGTAAAGACGTGGAAGTGATGGTCAATACAACAAGCGCCAGGGACGCGGTTCATTCTGCATTTCAACTGGCGGACAAGGGCGATGTGGTATTACTGAGCCCGGCCTGTTCCAGTTTTGACCTCTTCAAAAATTATGAAGACCGCGGAAAGCAATTTAAAGAAGCCGTGAGGGAATTATAGGTGTCAGGGATCAACTGATTTAACTTCGGATTAATTAAAAACGAAACAACCCAACTCATAGAAAAAGAATAAACAGCAATACAAATCATCAATTCAATACCGGGCGATGCAGGCATTATTCAATAAAACAAGAGGAGATAAAGTGATATGGGTGGCCGTAGTGCTGCTTACGCTGCTCAGCCTGCTGGTTATCTATAGCAGTACGGGAACGCTTGCCTACCGGTATTCCAGGAGCCCCGAATCCTATCTCTTCAAACAGGTTGCCTTCACGGCTATCGGGTTCATGATCATCTACTTTGCACACCGTATTAATTACACGTTGTATTCCCGTGCATCACTGATCCTGTTCTTAATCTCTATCCCACTTCTGATATACACCTGGCTCTTTGGGGCGGAAATCAATGAAGGCACACGCTGGATAAAACTGCCCATTATCAATCTTACTTTCCAGACTTCCGACCTGGCTAAGCTCGCTCTCTTTATGTACCTGTCGCGTCAGCTAAGCCGATCACAGGACACCATTAAAAACTTCAGAAAAGGATTCCTGCCGTTAATCGTTCCTGTTCTTATTATCTGCGGATTAATTGCACCGGCAAATCTTTCTACCGCCCTGCTAATCGGTGCTACCAGTATCCTGCTGATGTTTATCGGAAGAGTCAGCACAAAACATATTGGCGGCGCCATCGGCATTGCCATGATTCCCGTTGTCGCCTTGATTATTATTGCATTTATTTACTACGACCAAGAGAATTCCCAAACCCGGGAGTTGCCCTTTCTCGTGAAGTCCGGCCGTATTCCGACCTGGGTAAAACGCATACAGGATTTTGCCTTTGCCGATAAAACAGAAAACGTTTACCAGGTACAGCAGGCAAAAATTGCGATCGCCAAAGGAGGTTGGTTGGGGCTCGGCCCGGGGAACAGTGAACAAAGAAACTTTTTACCTCATCCGTACAGTGATTTTATATACGCCATTATTATTGAGGAATACGGATTAATAGGTGGAATACTAATATTGTTTCTATACCTGCTCTTCCTCTTCCGAAGTATCCGGATTTTTAAGAAATGTCCGTTTGCTTTTGGTGCTTTCCTTTCCCTGGCACTCAGTTTTACGCTGGTCATTCAGGCGTTGGTGAATATGGCGGTCAATGTCAACCTGTTTCCCGTAACGGGAGTGCCGTTGCCTTTGGTAAGTATGGGAGGAAGCAGTTTTTTGTTTACCTGCCTCGCTATCGGTATCATCCTCAGCGTGGCAAGGAATGTGGAGAAAATGGAAGGCAATAATTTAGAAACAGTAACAACAGAATAAATACATAAAAAGAATTGTTTTGGCAAAAAAGATAATCATAGCAGGCGGAGGAACGGGAGGACATATCTTCCCCGCCATTGCCATTGCCAATGCAATCCGGAAAGGAACAGATAGCGTGCAATTCCTGTTTGTTGGGGCAAAAGGAAAAATGGAAATGGAGAAAGTACCCCAGGCGGGCTATGCCATCGAAGGCTTAGACATCGCGGGTTTCAACAGGAGTTCTTTGATAAAAAACATCGGGTTACCCCTGAAACTGGTTAAAAGTTTTTTTCAGGTGAGAGAAATTATTAACCGGTTTAAACCAACTGCGGTGATTGGGGTTGGCGGATACTCCAGTTATCCGGTACTCCGCTTTGCCCAGTTAAAAAACATACCCACTTTTATCCATGAAGCCAATTCCTATGCGGGTAAATCGAATATACTCCTCAGCAAAAAGGCTATAAAAGTCTTCACCGGCAGCGACGGAATGGAGAAGTTCTTTCCTGCTGATAAAATTATGGTAACCGGTAACCCTGTGCGGGAGGCTATTGTGGACAGCCGCATAAACCGGAAAGAGGCGATCCGCTCCTTCGGATTATCACCCGAAAAGAAAACGGTGCTGATCATCGGTGGTAGCCTGGGTGCAACCTCCATCAATGAAGCCATCGCCGCTCATATAAATGAATTTGAAAAGCACCATTTGCAGTTGATTTGGCAGACGGGCAAATTATTTGTTCAGCGGGCAAAAGAAATCGCAAAAGGAAAGGAGAATATATGGACGCAGGGTTTCATCACCCAAATGGAAAATGCCTATGCGGCAGCCGATATTGTTGTATCCCGGTCGGGCGCAATCTCTGTTGCCGAACTATGCGTGGTAAAACAGGCGGTCGTCTTTGTTCCATTTCCTTATGCAGCGGAAGACCATCAAACCGCCAACGCAAACCGGCTGGTAAGTAAAGATGCCGCCCTGCTGGTAAAAGATCAGGATGCAAAGAACTACCTGGTGAGCACCATCATCAGGCTGGCAGCCGATGAGGAAGAAAGAAGAAAATTAAAAAACAATATTGCTTCTTTGGCTATAACCGATGCCGACGAAGTGATCGCAAGGGAAATTTTAAAAACTATTGAGAGATTATAGAAAGTAAGCGTATCAAGGACGAAATCATCATGCAGGAATTGACTAACATAAAAGAAGTGTACTTTATCGGGATCGGGGGGATCGGCATGAGCGCTCTTGCACGCTATTTCAAATCGAAGGGAATGGTTGTAAATGGCTACGATAGAGCGGAAACCCATCTCACAAAGCAATTAACAGGGGAAGGTATCGGCGTTCATTATACCGATAACCCGGAATTGCTGTCGAAGCAAGCCGACCTCGTGATATATACACCCGCCGTTCCCAAAGATCACCGGGAACTAACCTATTACCGGCAACATGGATATACTATCCTGAAACGGAGTGACGTATTGGGAGAAATCACGCGGGATTCATTTAATATCTGCATATCCGGTACACACGGTAAGACGACTATCACCACCATGACCGCCCATATATTAAGACATTCAGGATATGGGTGCAATGCCTTCTTAGGAGGAATAGCCGTTAACTACGACAGCAACTTCTGGAGCAGTGAAAAGAACGTATGTGTTGTAGAGGCCGATGAGTATGACCGGAGCTTTTTAAAACTCTACCCCGACATTGGCGTTATTACCGCCATGGATCCGGATCATCTGGATATATATGGCAACAGGGAAAATCTCCTGCAGGCTTTTATTGACTTCACCGGCAATATTAAAAAAGACGGAACCCTCATCAGTAAATGGGGATTGGAAAGAACAGGCGATATGAAAGGAAGTACCCATCTTACCTATCACCTGCAAAACCAGAATGCGAATATCTATGCCGCCAACATAAAAACCATTCATGGCAGCTATGTTTTTGATGCCTGCGTCAACGGAAAGTGGTTGAAAGATCTAAAACTGAACATGGGGGGAACGCACAATATTGAAAATGCTCTTGTTGCTATTGCAATTGCGGAGCAACTGCAAATAGATGACGACAAAATCAGATCCGCTGTTGATGCTTTCAGAGGCGTAAAGCGGAGATTCGAATATATCCTCTCTCCGGCTAATCATTCCCCGATACTGTACGTGGATGACTATGCGCACCATCCTGCGGAACTGGAAGCTGTATTAAAGGGCGCCCGTTCTCTGTTTCCGGACAGGAAGATCACGATCATCTTCCAGCCCCATTTATATAGCCGGACGCGTGATTTAGCAGACGCTTTTGCCGAAAGCCTAGACCTTGCCGATGAAGTTATTTTGTTGCCCATTTATCCGGCAAGAGAATTGCCCATACCGGGTATTACGAGCGCCACTATTCTCGAAAAAATCAAAAATAAAAATAAGACTATCGTACCAAAAGAGGATTTATTGAATTGGATTAAAACAGAACTCGACGCCAGCCAACCGGGGTTATTGATAACTGCCGGAGCCGGGAACATTGATCAAATGGTAGAGCATATAAAAGAAACACTAACAAAAAAAATCAGTTAAAGAAGCAGATAAACAGATGACCATAAGCAGAATAAAAATATGGAAGATGTTTACCATCCTGTTTTGGATAGGGATCGGAGCCGTAACGTCGCTGCTGCTGATTGCTGCCATTCAAAGAAAAGACAATAATATCTGCAATGGTATTGAGATACAAATCCGGGAGACCGGGAGCCCGCTCTTTATTGATAAAAATGACATAAGGGGCATGCTCACGCATATGGTTCCGGATATAAAAGGTAAACCGCTGTCTGCATTCAATCTCAAGCAAATGGAAAAGACACTGGAAGGAAATGTGTGGATTCAGGATGCCGAATTATACTTCGACAACAACGAAAAACTCCAGGTTAAAATCATAGAGCGCACACCGATAGCCCGGATTTTTACTACCGAAGGCAGAAGTTATTATATTGATAAGGAATTTAAACGCCTGCCGCTAAGCAGCAGATTTTCGGCAAATATTCCCGTCTTTACGGGTTGCCCGTTAGACAATAACCAATGGAATATCTCTGACAGTTCAGCATTGTCTCAGATAAAAGCGATTAGTGAATGGTTGATGAAAGATCCTTTCTGGATGGCGCAAATCGAGCAGATAACCTATACGTCGGCGGGAACCTTTGAGTTATCTCCGAAAATAGGCAACCACCTGATACAGTTGGGAGACGGATTTGACCTTGATAACAAGTTTGGCAAATTATTTTCATTCTATAAAGAAGTCCTGTCTAAAGTAGGATGGGATACCTATTCTGTAATTAACATTCAATACAATGGGCAGGTAGTCGCTACAAGAAAAGATATTGCCAGCCCCGTAATTATTGTAAAAACAAACCAAATAAACGATAGCATTAAAACAAGATAAACCAACCACCATGAATACTGAACAACCCATTATTGTAGGACTGGATATTGGAACCACCAAAATTGCCGCTATTGCCGGCCGCAAAAACGAATATGGCAAACTGGAAATATTAGGCTTCGGAAGAGCCAACAGCAACGGCGTACAGCATGGTATGGTGTTGAATATTGACCAAACGATAAAAGCCATTCAATCTGCACTGGAGAACTGTTACGCGTCCAACCCCAACCTGGAAATCAATGAGGTGTATGTGGGGATTGCGGGCCACCATATCAAAAGCCTGCAAACAAGAGGCGATATCGTGAGACAAAATACCGAAGACGAAATCACCCAGATGGAGATTGATCAACTGGTATCCAATCAATACAAAACCTATATTCCCGCGGGCGACCAAATCATAGATGTGATACCGCAGGAATTTACGGTGGATAATTTCCAGAATATTACCAACCCTATTGGTTATAGCGGAGTAAAAGTAGGCGCCAACTTTCACATCATTACCGGTGACAGAAATGCCATTCGCAATATCAACCGAAGCGTTGAAAAGTCTTCTCTTGTTGTAAAGGATTTGGTTTTACAACCTTTGGCTTCCGCTGCTGCGGTAATGTGCGAACAGGATTTGGAGGCGGGCGTTGTAATCGTGGATATCGGCGGCGGTACTACGGACCTGGCCGTTTTTTACGAAGGCGTATTAAAGCATACCGCCGTTATTCCTTTCGGCGGAGAAAATATCACCAATGATATTAAGACCGGGTTAGGCGTATTAAAGACGCAGGCCGAACAAATGAAAGTGCAGTTCGGCAGCGCTCTCGTGGATGAGGCCAGGAGTAACGCCTATATTACCATTCCGGGATTACGGGGCATGACGCCTAAAGAAATCAGCGTTAAAAATCTCGCCGGTATTATTCAGGCGCGAATGAGCGAAATACTCGAGTTCGTTACCTACCATCTCAAACAGGTGGGACTGGAAAACAAAATGCTTAACGGAGGCATTATACTCACCGGCGGAGGTTCTCAATTGAAACACCTGATACAGTTGTCTGAATATGTTACCGGCCTGGATGCCCGTATCGGATTGCCGAATGAGCATCTTGCAGCCGGCCACATAGAAGAACTCACCCGTCCCATGTACTCTACCTGCATCGGGCTGATACTGAAGGGCTATAATGTTTATGAAAATACGATAGCAAAAGAAAGATACAACCAGTCTGAAAATAATAATGACAATGGAGAGGAAGAGGAAGTGCCTAAGGGAAAGAAAAAAGAGAAAGGCATTGGAACCGATAAAACAAGGAAGCGGTCTAAAAGCCTGAAAGATTTCATGGATTCCATTAAAGGCGGATTAATAGAATTATTCAAGGAAGAAGGAGATGAACAATTTAAATGATCCAAAGTGAGAAGAATACAGACAAACAATTATTGATGATTTATCATTGAAAACCTATTTTTTAAAATAAACTACCCATTATTTCACCACTCTTATTCAGTCAGGAACTAATAAGATTAAACCAACCGTAAAATATGATACACTTTGATTTGCCTAAAGAAAAATCCTCCATCATTAAGGTTATTGGCGTTGGAGGAGGAGGTAGCAACGCGGTGAATTACATGTTCAGTCAGGGCATTGAAGGCGTTAATTTTATCATCTGTAATACAGATGCACAGGCATTGGCAATAAGTAAAGTCCCCAATAAAGTGCAATTAGGCCCTACCCTCACCCAGGGACTGGGCGCCGGAGCTAATCCCGATATCGGACGCCAGGCTACTGAAGAAAGCCTGGAAGAAATCAGGAGAATTCTCGAAGTAAACACCAAAATGGCCTTCATCACTGCCGGTATGGGAGGCGGCACAGGTACGGGCGGTGCACCCATATTGGCCAAAATCTGTAAGGACTTAGGCATTCTCACCGTGGGTATTGTAACGACTCCTTTCGCTTATGAAGGAAAAAAAAGGCTGACCCAGGCGGAAGAAGGAATAGCCAACTTAAAAGATTATGTAGACACCCTGCTCGTGATCAGTAATGACAAGATGCGCCACCAATATGGCAACCTCACAATGCGCGCAGCCTTTGCCAAAGCAGATAACGTGCTGGCAACAGCAGCAAAATGCATTACAGATGTTATTAATACTACCGGTCAAATTAACGTAGACTTTGCGGACGTATGCACGGTTATGCGCAACGGCGGAGTCGCTATTCTCGGTAGCGCGGCAGCCGAGGGGGAAAACCGGGCACAAAAAGCCATTCAGGACGCTATCAACTCTCCGCTGTTAAACGACAATGATATCAGCGGGGCCAAATGGATCCTTATCAATATCAATTCCGCGGAAGGCGATACGGAATTCACTATGGATGAAGTAGATACGATTCAAAATCACCTGCTGAGCCAGGCGGGAGAACATACCAATATCATCATGGGGCTGGGCTATGATAATACACTGGGCGATAAGATCGGAATTACCCTGATTGCTACCGGCTTTGACAACAAAGAAGAGATTTCAGGAAAAGAAGAAACAGAACAGACGGAGGAAAAAATAATACTGACCCTCAACGCACCAGAGCAAAAAGAAGCCCCGAAACAAAAAGAGGCAGAGGATACAGATCCTATGGCTCCAAAGATGATCCAGGCGTCGGAAGAAAAAGCCGTAAAGAGCGCCATTCAACCCGAGTTGTTTGATTTTCCGCCACAACAAGAAGAAAAAGAAATATGGCATTTATCAAAAACTTCACTAACTTCAACCTCCTCAATAGCCATTGAAACCGACACTAAATCTCAGCCTGTTTCCGACAGTGCGCGTGTTTACACAAAAGAAAATAATGATTTAAATA
Source organism: Chitinophagaceae bacterium (assembly GCA_019454915.1). GTDB lineage: Bacteria > Bacteroidota > Bacteroidia > Chitinophagales > Chitinophagaceae > Agriterribacter. The sequence goes on along the minus strand of JACFNM010000036.1, from coordinate 1,748 downwards.
AAGAAGCTAGCACCACCGCGACGTCAGGTGGTTATTTGTCAAAACCATCCAACATCTATGCAGAGGAACCTGATTACCTACAATCCAAAACTAATGACCCCGATGAAGAACCATTACCCGTGCCGAGTAATTTTTCGTCCGACGGGAAGACAGATGAAATGCATATGGTAATTAAAGATCCAAATGCGGCGGACAAGCCGGAAATAGAGGCAACTCATAATAAGCATTACTTTGTCGAGGAACCTGCGATGCAGGACGAGGCAGAGGAACAAAAGAGGAAGGCTGCAGAACGTTTAAACAAGTTGCGCAACTTGTCTTACAACGTAAACGCATCCGACTCGAATAATGAGTTTGAAACTATCCCGGCTTATGTCCGCCGTAATTTTCAATTAAAAAACGCATTGGCTTCCGTTGAAAAGTTCTACAGCAATTACAACGTGAAGACAGACGAGAATAATCAAACCCAAATAAGTACGATTAACACTTTTCTCGACGGCAAAAAGCCGGACTAATAAACAAAATGAAAAGGCGCCGATGTTTAAGTCAGCGCCTTTTTCATAATCGGGCAAAACGCTCCCCTTGTTTCTCTGCGGGAAAGTCTTAATTTTAAGCCATCGGTATGTCAACGGTACTACTCTGCGGCGGAACGGGATTGATCGGCAAACGGCTTACACAGTTGCTGATAGAAAGAAATCACCAGGTCATTATCCTGACCCGGAATCAATCACTGATCTCATCGGATAATAATCAAAATCCAACTTATGCGCACTGGGATCCGTCCATTCACCTTATTGACCTTTCCGCCATACAAAAAGCCGACCATATCATAAACCTTTCCGGCGCCAACCTGGCGGCAAAGAGATGGACGGCAAAGAGAAAGCATATCATTTCTGAAAGCAGAAAACAGGCCGGCGAGCTGCTCGTAAGCACGCTGAAAGAAAATCCCAATCAGGTAGAAACCGTAATCAACGCTTCCGCGATAGGATGGTATGGCAGCGATGCAGTTCATCATGGCATGGCTACCCCTTTCACGGAAGATATGCCCCCCGGCGCTGATTTTATAGCTACTGTCTGCCGGCTATGGGAAGAAAGCATAGACCCCATCACATTATTAAACAAAAGGCTCGTTAAAATTCGCACCGGACTCGTGCTGAGCGCAGAGGGAGGACTACTCCATGAACTTATGAAACCGGCGCGATTAGGGTTAGCGACTTTTTTCGGAAATGGCAAACAAATGCAAAGCTGGATTCACATTGATGATCTGTGCCGGATTTATATCCATGCTTTGGAAAACCAGTCTCTGCACGGCACATACAACGCCGTTGCGCCCAAACCGGTGGAGAATAAAATGCTTGTCACCGCAGTTGCACAAAAAATGAAAGGCTCCTTCTATATAACAGCCTATGTCCCTTTTTTCCTGTTAAAATGGATATTGGGAGAAATGAGTAAGGAATTGATAAAAAGCACAACGGTTGATTGCACAAAAATCCACTCTACGGGTTTCAAATTTATCTTCCCTTCATTAGAATCGGCCTTAAACGATCTTTTATAATTATCAACACTCCGAGTAGTCCGGCGCAAAAATTCCGTTGACACCCACAATAGAAGAAAGTGAAATGAATTGCCCGTCGCCCAAAACCAGATCGGGCGCCCCTTCATTTTTGATAGCTTTTATCAAACCTTCATACCGGGTTAATCCATGATTATCGTATAATATAGAAACCTTTTGATTTGCCTGAAACAATTCT
>JACFNM010000035.1:10444-19033 GCA_019454915.1 Chitinophagaceae bacterium | reverse complement strand
TCAGCCGCAATCATCTCTCCGTGCGTCCCTGCCCGCCTGCCTTCCAGTTTGTCGTCAGCAAGAAACTGAATACTATTTTTCAAATCATTGACCAACTGCCTCTCTGACTTGCTTAATTTTTGAGCATAAGAAAAAGTGATGGGAGCAATAAAGACCAGCGTAAATAGTATTCTCTTCATGACGCGTTAAAATTGTTAATAGAATGCCGCAAAGGTAGGACGCAATATGCTAAATTATATGCTATTCATTTTTCATGCCATAATTACCTTTTTAGCAACTCCTTTACCGAATTCGTAAGCTTTACCAACTAATTTGCCTGTATCTTTGCCCACTTGTAATTTTTGATATTGACACAGCAGCAGGTTCATATAGCTTTACTCGGAAACCCTAACAGCGGCAAGAGTTCCCTATTCAATGTTTTAACAGGCCTTAAACAAAAAGTCGGAAATTTCCCCGGTGTCACCGTAGACAAAAAATCGGGTCATACGAAGATATCGGCTACGATTTCTGCAAATATCATTGACCTGCCGGGAACCTATAGTTTATATCCCCGCCGCGCGGATGAATGGGTCGCTTATAATGTTCTCATGAACCCCGGATCCGCGGTGAAGCCGGAGCTCTATGTTTTGATCGTGGATGCCAGCAACCTGAAACGGAATCTGCTCTTTGCCTCCCAGGTTATAGACCTCAAGAAACCGGTGGTGATAGCCCTGACCATGATGGACATTGCTGCTAAAAAGGGGCTGACCATAGACGTAAAAGGGTTGGAAAGAGAATTGGGTGTACCGGTGATCCCGGTGAATCCCAGGAAAGAGAAAGGAATTCATGAACTCAAGAAAGCCATTGAACAGACCGCGAAACAGCTTTACCAGCCTCCTGCACGAAACTTTATCCAGTCCGGTCATTTAACAAGTGGGGCTATTGAGGATATGAAGAAAACGATCCCCGGTATCAGTGACTATGCTGCGGTTCATTACCTCATTCATCACGAATCTTTTGCTTTGGAAGATTCCATTCAGGAGACCATTGAAGATATAGAGAAGAAACACCATTTCAACCACACCAAAGTGCAGGCGGAGGAAATTACACAACGCTACTCCCATATCCGCCACATTATGCAACAGACGGTGGTGGAAGCCGACCCCAGGGAAAAACAATTAAAAACAGACCGGTTAGACCGTATCTTACTGCATCGCGTGTGGGGATACCTGATTCTCATGGGCGTGTTGACGATTCTCTTTCAAAGTATATTCTGGCTGGCACAGTATCCAATGGATGCGATTGAATGGATTTTCGGCGAAATGAGCAGCTGGCTTGCCGGAATATTACCTCAAAACTGGTTTGGAGATCTGATCGTAAACGGACTTGTAGCCGGGTTGGGCGGTATTATTGTCTTTATCCCTCAAATTGCTATTCTTTTCGGACTGATTACCATTTTGGAAGATACGGGTTATATGGCAAGGATTAGCTTCCTGACCGATAAGATGATGCGGAAAGTGGGGCTGAACGGTAAAAGTGTGATGCCCATGATTAGCAGTTTCGCCTGTGCCGTTCCGGCCATCATGAGTACGCGGAACATTGAGAACAAAAAGGAGAGACTGCTCACCATAATGGTAGCGCCCCTGATGAGTTGTAGCGCCCGGCTACCGGTGTACATCATTTTAATTTCACTGGTGATTCCCAATACATTTTACTGGGGATTTATCAGCCTGCACGGACTGGTGATGACAGGGCTTTATCTGCTCGGCATTGTGATGGCGCTCATCGTAGCCTATGTAATGAAATGGTTTATCCGTATCAAAGAAAAGAGTTTCTTCATCCTCGAATTACCGGTGTACAGGGCGCCGAGATGGAAGAACGTGTTGGTTGTAATGGTAGAGAAGGCGAAGATATTTGTGATGGAAGCCGGTAAAATCATCTTAGTGATTTCCCTGATCCTATGGGCATTAAGTACTTATGGTCCTCCCAAAAGAATGGAAGCTATCAAAACGAACTATGCGCTGTTAGCAACTGAAAACCCTGACAACATGGAGGAAATTAAAGAAAGCGAGAGAACCGAATTATTAGAAAATTCTTTCGTAGGCATATTAGGGAAAGCCATAGAACCGGCTATTAAGCCTTTGGGCTACGACTGGAAAATCGGTATCGCCCTGATTACTTCTTTTGCGGCAAGAGAAGTGTTTGTGGGCACGATGGCCACCATCTACAGCGTGGGTTCGGATGCCGACGAAAATGACCTTACCCTCCGTGAAAAAATGAAAGCGGCTACCTGGCCCGACGGGCAAAAAATATACACGCTGGCTACCGGCGTTTCGCTCATGGTGTTTTACGTATTTGCGATGCAATGCATGAGTACGCTCGCGATTGTAAAGCGTGAAACCCGATCCTGGAAATGGCCAATGATCCAGTTTCTCTACATGACCGGGCTCGCTTATATATTGAGTTTATTAGCCTATAATTTATTTAAATAAAATTGACCGCCTGTAGCCTATTTAGTAACTTGGCAGCATGAAATTTATCCCCATCATCACGCTGGTCTTCCTGGGAGCAATGTTTTTTTTGTCATGTGGCTCTCCAGACAAGCAGATTGACACCGATCATAATACCGACTTCCCCGAAATGGAGACCATTGTGGAACAGCCGGATACCATTCTTTTCTGGACGGTGAACATTGAACAGAAGGAAAAAACAAGGGTCTACGAAGATACAACGGGCATAGACAACCCGCAAAGTATCATCAACGGTATCAACACCATCTACCCAACCATCCGGCTTGAATTTGTGAAACGGTCAGGGGACACCGTATATACGCATATTGACAGCGCGTTTAATTTTACCAACGATATGGGGTCTTTCGGTGCAGCGGAATATATTGCCACCGTAGTGGTGAATCTCACTACACTGGCAAATGTAAATTATGTTAATTTAGACTTTCCGGTGGGAAGCCACGCAACGCCCGGGGTTTATTCAAAAAGCAGTTACGAAACCTATAAAGAAATGCACGATTAACCTTATCGTCAAATCTTCAAATAATCGTTTTACATTTTAGGGATCATGATGAAAATATGGAATTTTGGAATTATAGGAGCCGGAATGGTAGCAGATTTCCATGCGAAGTCCATTCAACATCTGCCTAACGCAAAGTTGACAGCCATCTGCGGTGCGGGTTCGGGCAGAGCCGCAGCACTGGCAGAGAAGTACCAATGCAAAGAATACCCCGATTATCAAACTTTACTGAAAGACCCGGAGATTGATATCGTAACGATCGCCACTCCCAGCGGGCTTCACATGGACCCCTCCATTGAAGCTGCCCGACAAGGTAAACATGTTCTGTGCGAGAAGCCATTAGAAATTACGCTGGAGCGAATTGATAAGATGATCGAGGCTCATAAAATAGCCGGTACACGTCTTGGTGGATTTTTCAATTATCGTTACACAGATGTCGTACAGGTATTGAAAGAAGCGTTAGACGAGGGAAGATTTGGAACACTAACATTTGCGTCCATAACGGTACCCTGGTGGAGAACAGACGAGTACTATCAGCATAAATGGCGGGGGACACTGGAGTTAGATGGCGGCGGCGCTATGATGAATCAATCCATTCACATGGTGGATATGCTGCAATACATTATGGGGCCTCTTGAAAGCCTGAACGCATATACAGCTACATTGGGTCATCAAATTGAGGCTGAAGACACGGCTGTGGCACTTGTAAAATTTAAAAATGGAGCGCTGGGCTCCATCTATGGTTCCACTGCTTCTTTCCCCGGACAGCTCAGAAGTATTATGGTTACCGGGACAAAAGGAACTGTCATTCTTGACGACAATAATGTTAAAGTATGGCAGTTTGCCGACGAGACTGAAAAGGACGAGGCTATCCGTAACCGGTTTAAAACGGAATCCGGCAGCGGAGGAGGAGCATCTGACCCCTCTTCTATACCTTTTGAACTACATGCAAAGAATATAGCCGCTTTTATAGAGGCGGTAGAGTCAGGGAAGCCCTTCGAATTAGAAGGTGAGGAAGCCCGTAAAGCTGTGAGTATTGTACTGGCGATGTACCAGTCGGCAAAAGAAAACAAGTCCGTTCAAATGTAGAGAGGGAAACGCTGCTTATTATCCATGAAACATTTTATTCCTTACCGGTTTGGCATTTCTACCACTTCGCTGAAGCCATTCGATGTGAAGGAAAAGAATGCCAAAAGGCTGGAGAAATTACTTCAGCTGAAAGAGGCGCCACTCATCTCGAAAATATGTAAACATTACATCAGTCATTTTATTCCCAATCCTGTTGAAAATGAAAATGAGTATTGGATCATTTCCTGTTACCCATCTACCGACCGTTCGCCGGTACGCATCAGCATCTGGTTTCCTGAAGTATTCAATATAGCTCCCAAAAACCATTACTTCGGGTACGGTGATGAATTACAATGCATGGCTTTTGTACACCGCGACTACCTTGATGAGAAAGCAAAAAGAGAGATATTGAAAAAGACCCCCGGTCTGTTCTTCCAGCCCGGCTATCGGTTCGTCACCGGAATAGACGAGCAGTTAGCCGCGTTTATGCCTTTGCATTCCTATTCCGGGTTTGTGGAGGATGAGCGCATCTATGAAAGTATACGGGCACATAATTATGAGCTAAGCTTAAAAGGACGAACACCCTTCAAAAAGGGGCACAACTATGCTTTTGTCCGGTATTTACTGAATGAGGTCAGATAAGTAAGCCGTAAGAATACGTTATAAATCTCCTAATTGCGGCCGGAGCACAATTTCTTCCACACAGGCTTGCACCGAAAGCTGGGAAGAAGAAAAAATCATCATCGCTATATCGGCGGTCTCCATGATACGTTTGGGGTCTATCCCGCTTCCTGCCCAGGAATCAGTATTTGCCGCACCCGGGTATACCGAAGTAACTTTTATGCCGAAAGGCTTCATCTCTTCCCGTAAATTTTTTGAAAATCCCGCCAATGCAAATTTACTAATGCTATAGGCGCCGCCATTTTTGTATGCCTGGAAGGAGGCAATGGAGCACATGTTAAAAATATGTCCGCTCTTTCGTTTGATCATCTCCGGAATAAGAGCGCGGGTTAAATGATAGGCGCTGAAAAAATTAATATTCATCATGCTCTCCATCGTTCCTTCAGGTTCATTATACACACTCCCGGGCTCAAAAGATCCCGCATTATTAACGAGGATATCTACCGTGATATCCAAACCTAAAATCCATTCAGCCAATTGCCGGACCTGCTCCCGTTCGCTCAAATCAAAAGGCTTTGCCTTGATGGTCACATCTGGAAATCGCGTTGTGAGCTTTTCCATGGTTTTATACAATGCAACCGCACTTCTTGAAGTCAGATACAGGTTGTATCCATTTGCCGCAAATAATTCCGCTATTGCCTTACCCAATCCCCTGGAAGCGCCCGTAATTACTATATTCATCATGCTCGTCTATAAAGTCATTAAAAAAATCACCTTCATTGTCAGTTCCTGATACCCTGTCTATTGCCAAAACTACATACTTCTTTTAAATACCATAATTTTGCGGCGTAGAATTCAATATGACGTATAAGTATCTTTTCTTCGACCTCGATCATACCCTTTGGGATTTTGAGGCGAATGCCAGGCTCACGCTGGAAGAAGTCTATCACGAACTTAAACTTTCTTCTCACGGAATAGATGACTTTACCCGGTTTTATGAACGCTATATTTATCACAATACCCGGTTGTGGGACAGGTATAGAAAAGGCTTCATCAAGAGAGCCGAACTTAGAAAAAAGCGAATGTGGAATACCCTGTTGGATTTCAAAATAGGAAATGAAAAGTTAGCTGAAGAAATGGACACCTTTTTTCTGGATAAGCTGCCCACCCGAAAATTATTGTTTCCCGATACCCTCGAAGTACTCGAATATCTCCGGGGAAAAGGCTACGCCATGCATTTAATCACCAACGGGTTTGAGTCGGTGCAGCATACCAAACTTCATTATTCCGGCATCAAAGAATTCTTCCCATGCGTGATCACCTCGGAAGCCAGCAACAGCCTGAAACCGCATAAAGAAATATTCGACTTTGCCCTGCAAAAAACCGGCGCCAGTCTGAAAGAGAGCATCATGCTCGGCGATGATATAGAAGCAGACATAAAAGGCGCTCAAAATGCGGGTATGGACCAGGTATTCGTTAATCACATAGGCGCTGTTACACCGGTGAAACCAACTTTTACGGTTAATTCCCTGAAGGAGTTAGAGCATATTTTTTGAAATACTTATCGTCGCGAATCGTGCAGATGAAATCTTCACCAGCTTGCAATCACCGTTACGCCGCCTATTACCATCTCGTTCAATTTCACTTCCACCTGAGTACCAACGGGAAGGAGTAAGTCTACACGGCTGCCGAATTTAATAAACCCTAATTCTCCGCCCTGCTCCACCTGCTGCCCCGGTTGGAGATAGTTTACAATTCTTCTTGCCACCGCGCCGGCAATTTGCTTCACCAGAATTTCACCTTTCTTACCTGCAATAACCACAGAATGTCGCTCATTGTGGGTAGATGATTTAGGATCCCACGCAACGAGGTATTTCCCTTTATGATATTGACTATACACCACTTCTCCCGCTATGGGATTCAGATTTTGATGAACATTGGCCGGGCTCATAAATATCGAAACCTGCAAACGCTTCTCATGGAAATACTCTTCATCCACCGTTTCTTCAATCACCACCACTTTTCCATCCGCGGGTGCAATGATCCGGGAGGCATCAATCGTCTTCTGCCGGTCAGGCACGCGAAAAAATGAAATAATAAATAAAAACAATAGAAAGGAAAGTATAAAAAATACCCATGCTATCCAATTGACGCTATAGGGCAGCAAATAAAATAATACCGGATTGATAATCACAAACAATAACCCGCTCAACGCAATAGTCTGATATCCTTCTTTATGAACTGTCATTTTTTTCTATTAACTCCAAAAGTAATCAATGCAGAAGGAGCATCAAAATTTTACCCGTTCATTTCATAAACAAGACAACATACATCCACACTGCAGGAACGGTGAGTAACAGGGAATCAAAGCGATCCAAAAAACCACCGTGACCCGGCATGATGGCGCCGCTGTCTTTAACACTCGCGAGACGTTTAATCTTGCTTTCCAGCAGATCGCCCGCGGTGCCCACGATACCCGCTATGCCTGCTATCATACACACATGCAGCACAGGTAACTGCAGCCAGTAAGCCGAAAGCCCCATTACTGACACACATAATACGATCCCGCCAATGGTTCCTTCTATTGTTTTTTTGGGAGATATTTTCGTAAAAGGCGTTTTACCGATAAAAGACCCGGTAATGTAGGCCATCGTGTCATTAATCCACAGGGAAACGATGATAATGACCGGCAGCAGCCAGCCTCCTCCTTTAAGCACTCCATTATCCATCTGACGAATTTCTTCCATAGACCGGAGGTTAATCAATAAAGCCCAGCTTAAAGAAATATAGATCAAACCAAGTGTCGAATATTTTATATTCGCCAACCCCGCATACTTTGAAAATAACACTTCCATCAAAGGCAGTGCAAAAGCAAAAATCAGGCAGGCTGCCAATCCTATGGCGTGAAACGATATATCCCCCCAATGATAACTGCTACCGGCGAAAAAGAACATCACCGACCAGCCAGCTAATATGACGCCATAGCTATGAAAGGCGGAAATTTGACTATACCCCGGAATTATTCGCTTTATTAAACGCTGGTACTCCAACCAGCAACCCCAATGGATAACAGAGAATAACACAAAAAAACTCCACCTGTTCCATAATAGTCCACCCAGCATCACCAAAACAAAAATCAGCGCCGTAAGCGCCCTGGTCCTGAATACCTGCCAGTTCATCGCCATTATTAGTGCCCTTTAGAAATGTCGGTAAATCCGTAACTCCGATAACCGGAATACAAAAGCTAATCAAAATTGCTCATCCTCTCACGTTTTCAAATTCCCAAATTCTCATATTTTCAAATTCTTTCACGCAATCCACTTCTCCTCCAAAGCCCTGTCCTCCGGCTCGGTAAACTCTTTGACTGCTTTTGCAGAATACTTTTTAAAGATAATAAACAAGCCGTATAATACCACAACGGCAATCATCCCCCACCAGATCGGATAATTATCATTCATGGCTTCTCTAACTGATTTGCCCTGTTTCATAAGTACATACATCTGGGTTACGGCAATGGCATTATTAAAAAAGTGAGCTATAATACTAAGCCATAGGCTCTTGCCATAATAAAAGATCAGCCCCAGTACCACGCCGAGACATACCCGGGATAAAAATCCATAATAGGAAATATGAACTAAACTGAAAATGATACTGGTAATGCATATTGCCGTACCGGGTTTTTTCAATATCCGGGTCAACAAATTCTGCATTCCTCCGCGGAAAAAAGTTTCCTCAAAAAAAGCCGGCAACAGGGCAATCATCACTATGGAGATGAGGTAGTCACCGAAAGAACTCATATTGGCCATCACCTCCACCTGCGAAATATAGTTTTTCTCCATTCTTTTAAAATAGGCAGTGGCCGATTTTGAGATCGGAATCCATTCGGTGAAAGTG
>JACFNM010000035.1:0-10434 GCA_019454915.1 Chitinophagaceae bacterium | reverse complement strand
GTCAACATGATGGCAATGATCATCAGGAACTGTCTGTATTCAAAGCGCATGGTTAAACCCAATATCTTCCCCGGCCGCCGATTGATAAGCAGTGCGGTAATAAAAGCAGGAAGGAAAAAAGTTACGATCGTAGAAGCAACCTGCATTACACGGATAGCATTCACATTTTCGGGGTTCAGCATTTCCTGCTGCATGGATAATAATCCCTTTCCCGTCATGAGCAGCCAGATAGGAATACTGATGATGCCCCCCACCAGAAACCCGGCAAGCCACAATCCTATCAAAATCCAAAAAGCCCTGGAATAGGAAATCCCCTTAGAATAAGCATCGTACATTTTTATGAGAATTTGAGTGTATTTTTGCAGCCTGCATCTGGTTGGTTTACATCAGCTATTCCTGAATGATGAGTTGGTCTTAATGTGAAGGAAGCGCACAGGTTTCCATTCACTCTAAACCAGATATGCAAGATAATACACTTCGTGCAATGCCTGTAATAATTGGTTCCATACAACTTCCGGATTTTCCGCTTCTGCTGGCTCCTATGGAAGACGTGAGCGATCCACCGTTTCGTTTTGTATGCAAACAGCAGGGCGCAGATTTAATGTACAGTGAATTCATCAGCAGTGAAGGGTTGATCAGGGATGCCATTAAGAGTAAACAAAAATTAGATTTCTCCGAATTTGAGCGTCCTTTTGGTATTCAAATGTTTGGAGGTGATGAAGAATCTCTGGCACTCAGTGCTAAAATCATTGACGCGGTGCAGCCTGATTTAGTAGATATCAACTTTGGCTGTCCGGTTAAAAAGGTAGTTTGCAAAGGTGCCGGAGCGGCCGTATTAAAAGATGTTGATTTAATGATACGCCTTACAGAAGCGGTAGTGCGGTCAACCCATTTACCCGTAACGGTTAAAACCCGGCTCGGCTGGGATGAGCATTCTAAGAACATTGAGGATGTAGCAGAAAGATTGCAGGATGTGGGCGTTCAGGCATTAACCATCCACGGGCGTACCCGCGCCCAGTTGTATAAAGGAGAAGCCGACTGGAGTCTTATCGCCAGGGTTAAAAACAATCCCCGAATCCGTATACCGGTTTTTGGTAATGGCGATATCAATCATCCGCAGAAAGCGCTGGAGTATAAAAACAAGTACGGAGTGGACGGTATTATGATCGGTCGTGCGGCCATCGGTTATCCGTGGATATTCAGAGAGGTTAAACATTTTTTGAATAGTGGACAACTGCTCCCACCGCCGGCTTTAGACGAACGACTCGCCATTTGCCGAACTCATTTACAAAAATCTGTGGAATGGAAAGGCCCCGTGTTGGGGATACTGGAAATGCGACGGCACTATGCCAATTACCTGAAGGGGCTACCCCATATAAAAGAATTCCGCATGCAATTGGTTACCGCCAAGACCCCTTCTGAAGTGGAATCCATCTTCGATCACATAGCGGAAAAATTTACCGGTGCAGCAGAACCGATTTACGATAAGCCCGCTCCTCTCACCGCCTGAGCCTTTGGAATAATCATTTTAAGGCAGCCGTTGAAGTGGACGATTCAAGCCATTTACCCACTTCCTTACAGGATCGGAATTCTTCGTCAATAGATAAATAAAAAGTCGGCATTTTAATCGCAAACCACTGGTTCAGTAAATTCTGCCTCTTTTCTTCCATGACCCGTTCGGCAATTCTATTATAATCGTCTTTCAAATTTTCCCGGTGGGGCTCTGTTTTACTTTGTATGTAGACAATACGTGCTCCTTTCTTCCCTCGGTCATCCGTGAAAGGTATCGGTTTGGAGTATTCTCCCACTTTTAATTCATTATAAACAGGCAGTAAACTCTTATCCAAATCCTGAATACTGAGATAAGGGGAACCATAGGCATTGGTGATAGAACCCGCAGTAAACTTACTATTCTCGTCTTCACTGAATTTATCCACTGCCTCGCCAAAGCTGAGCGTATTGGCAACCAGTCTGGAACGAATCGTATCCAGTTTTGCTATCGCCTCATTCACTTCAGCATCAGTAACCTGCGGAATCTTCAAAATATGGCGCACCACCACATCATCACCCGTTCTGCTCACCAATTGAATAATATGGTAACCAAATTTAGACTTCACCACGCGTGAGATTTTACCTTCCTTCAACGCAAAAGCCGTAGAAGAAAAAGTTCCGTCTACATTTTTATCGTTTCGGTTAAACTCAAAACGGCCGCCTGCATCTTTGGTGCCGGGGTCATCGCTGTACAACTTTGCCAATCGTTCAAAAGAAGCCTGGCCGCTTTCAACCTGTCGTTTATATTCGGCTAATTCATCCTGTGCATATTTCTCCAGGTCACGGCTTGCCTTTGCATATACCACCACCTGTTTCATTTCTAACTCAGTTTCGTAAAACCTGAGGCTGTCCTGAGGTATCTTCTCGAAATATTCCTTGACCTCGGTAGGAGTCACCCTCACATTTTCTATTATGGAACGTTGCATTGCATCCGCAAGCTTCTGTTCTTTAATAGCAATGCGATTATCTTCCTTAATCTGGTAGATACTCTTCCCCGCGATTTGTTCCAGCGATTCCTTGCCTCCGTATGCCCCTATGTAATATCTTATGCGCTGGTCCAGTTCTGCTTCTATATCTTCATCGCTAACAGGCAGTGAATCTTTCTGTGCCTGAAGCATCAGCGCTTTCCTCACCATCATTTGCTGAAGGAGTTGACAACCGGCGTCCGGGGGCACCTCATGCCCCTGCCTCCTCTCGTCTTCAATGAAATTGGTAATATCTGACTTGAGTATAATCTTATCCCCAACCACGGCGACTATTTTATCTGCCAATACCTTTCGTGCCTGACCGCTCTGACTAGCAGCAGCATAGCCCATTACCAAAAAAGCAACGAAAAACACTAAATGTTTCATACGCAAATTTTCACTTCTCTTCAAAAATAAAAGTATTCAACAGCCGCTACAATTCCGTAACCCTCTTTAACAAAGGTTTACAAACTCCTTTTTTCTTCTTCTACTTCAAAAGCCTCCACTACGTCTCCCACTTTCAGGTCATTATAGTTCTTAATGGTAAGCCCGCATTCCATACCGCTGGTAACCTCTTTTACATCGTCTTTATACCGTTTCAGGGATCCCAGTTCAGCGCTTTGGCCCTCTCCCGTGGGGTAAATCACAATTCCATCCCGGATCAGCCTCACCTTTGAATTACGGCTGATTTTGCCATCCAATACCTGGCAACCGGCGACCGTGGCTTTATCAAACTTATACACTTCTCTTATTTCCACGTTAGCTACTATTTTCTCCGTAAGCGTTGGTTCCATCATCCCCTCCATCGCGCTCTTCAATTCTTCGATGGCGTTGTAAATAATAGAGTACGCTTTGATCTGCACGCCTTCTTTCTCTGCCAGCTTAGCTGCCTGGCTGGAAGGTCGTACATTGAAGCCAACAATGATTGCATCGGAGGCTGCGGCCAGCAACACATCGCTCTCTGTTATGGCGCCCACTGCTTTATGAACTACCGATACTGCTATTTCTTCTGTGGAGAGTTTCTGTAATGAATCGCTCAAGGCTTCCACAGAACCGTCCACGTCTCCTTTAATGATAAGGTTCAATTCCTTGAAGTTGCCCAGGGCAAGCCGCCTGCCTATTTCATCAAGCGTGATGTGTTTCTTAGCCCGGATGCCCTGTTCCCTGAGAATCTGGGCCCGTCTTGTTGCCACGGCTTTCGCTTCACCCTCATCCTGATACACTTTAAATTTCTCACCCGCCTGCGGCGCACCATTCAGTCCTAAGATCTGAACCGGGCTTGAGGGTCCGGCTTCCCCCATTCGCTGATTCCGCTCGTTAAACATCGCCTTGACGCGTCCAAAAAACTGACCGCTCACGAGGATATCGCCCTGCCGCAGGGTACCGCCCTGAATCAATATGGTCGCCAAAAATCCTCGCCCTTTATCCAGAGATGCTTCTATGACCGTTCCGGAGGCCTCCCGTTTAGGATTAGCCTTCAGTTCCAACAGATCAGCTTCCAACAATACCTTTTCCAACAGAACGTCAACATTGAGCCCCGTTTTTGCCGATATCTCCTGGCTCTGATATTTACCACCCCAATCCTCTACCAAAATATTCATGGCAGACAATTGTTCTTTAATTTTCTCAGGATTTGCATTTTCTTTATCCACCTTATTAATCGCAAATATCATGGGCAATCCCGCAGCCTGCGCATGGCTGATGGCTTCGCGGGTCTGCGGCATCACGGCGTCATCAGCGGCAATAACAATAATGGCAATATCCGCTGCCTTGGCGCCCCTGGCACGCATAGCCGTGAAAGCTTCGTGACCTGGCGTATCCAGGAACGTCAGCTTCTTCCCCGATTCTATCGCCACCTGGTACGCACCCATATGCTGCGTGATACCTCCCGCCTCCCCTGCCACTACTTTAGCATTCCGGATATAATCAAGTAATGAAGTCTTACCATGATCCACGTGTCCCATAATGGTAACCACCGGCGCACGAGGTCTCAGTTCTTCGGGATTCTCTTCAATTTCTTCTGCTTCTTCCTCTTCCGCATCATCCAAACCGATAAACTGCACTTCAAACCCAAATTCACCGGCCACCAGCTCTATCACCTCCGCATCAAGCCGTTGGTTGATAGAAACCATGATTCCGAGATTCATACATTTACCAATCACCTCCGCAAAACTCACATCCATAAGGTTGGCCAGTTCACTTACCGTTACAAATTCGGTAACCTGCAGTACATTATCCTCCTGCATCCCTTCTGACAGTTGTTCCGCCTCCTCACGTCTTGCCCTTCTTAACCTGGCTTTGGCGCTCTTTCCTCCGCGGGAAGTTCCCGCAAGCTTAGCCTGGGTCTCCCGTATTTTATCCTGAATTTCTTTAGCGTCAATTTCCTTTGCCTCCCTGGAATCTCTCTGTCTGTCGCCTCCCCGTCCATGGTGTCCAAAGCGGCCGGCAGGCGCATGATGTCTGTTATCTCTCTTTTCACCATGTTTTTGTATGGTTGGGCGCGCTCCGTCTCTTTTATGTTGATCACGAGACTGGTCATGTTCTCCCTGCTGGTGTCCCTGATCTCTCTTTTCAATGGGAATACGCTTACGTCTCCTCCGCTCCTCTTTGGGTTTAGCTCCCGCACGTGATTCGGGTTCAGGAGTCAGCGTGATCTTACCAACCACCTTGGGTCCTTCCAGTTTCTCGGCGCGGATATTTTCTATCACCGCATCCTCAGCCGGCTTCACCTCCTCCTCTGCAACGATTTTCGTCTCCTCTTCTACCGGTGCTTCCGGAACTGTGGTTGTCGTCTCCTCTTCCACCGTTACCGGTTCCATTACCGGTGCTTCGTCTGTTCCCGCTTCCATTTTTTCTGGTTCTTTCCTGGTCGCTTTTTTTCTGGTTGTCTTTTTTGGCCTTGTAGAAGAATCAATACTACTCAGGTCAATTTTATCTAATATTTTAGGACCCTCAATTTCGGGAACCTCCAGTCTAACAAATTCCGGTTCAGCCGTATCTTCAGGAGCGGTGGGTTTTACAGGCTCCACTTCCGGTTCCGGAGGAACAGGAATCACCGGCGGTTCTTCCACCTGAACTGCCTCCTTTTCCACTACGGCCTTTTTCCTTGTATCTTTCTTAAACAGAATCTCCTCTTCGTCTTTCTTTTTCCTCCCTTCAACAATCGCTCCCTTGGGAATCTCTATCTGATCACTCTTCGCTTTGACTGCTTTGTCAGATGAAAATTCATCCTGAAGGGAAACGTACATCTCCTCCGTCAGCTTACTGGTCGCTTTCAGGTCTTCTTTAGCAAAACCTTTCCCTACCAGGAAATCAACAAGCGTCTCCTGTCCGATATTAAACTCCTTAGCTGCTGCCAATAAGCGGGGTAATTTTTTTTCAGCCATACTTTGATGTCCTGTTATTTCAACATCGAAACACAGGATTTGTTTGTTTTATTCTGTTCTTATTTTATAAGTACTCCCGAAGGATTTTTATCCCTTCTGGAATTCCTCTTCCAACACCTTTCTTAACTCATCAATCGTCTCTTTTTCCAGGTCAGTTCTTCTCTCGAGTTCTTCCACCGTTAAATCCAGTACGCTACGCGCCGTATCGCATCCTATTCTTTTCAATTCATCAATTACCCAGGTATCAATTTCATCTGCAAATTCATCCAAATCAATATCAAATTCTTCTACTTCATTTTCATCGTCGCGGAATACGTCAATGTCGTATCCGGTTAACTCACAAGCCAGCTTAATGTTGACGCCTCTTCTTCCTATAGCAAGCGAAACCTGATCCGGCATCAAAAACACGTTCGCATGCTTTCTTTCCGAATCAATTTCCATGAAACTGACTTTTGCAGGCGTCAGCGCACGTTGGATAAGCAACTGCGTATTATTCGTCCAGTTGATAACATCTATATTCTCGTTTCGTAATTCACGGACGATACCATGAATACGGCTACCTTTCATCCCTACACAAGCGCCTACGGGATCTATCCGATCATCATAAGACTCCACAGCTACTTTCGCCCTTTCTCCTGGTTCTCTTACTATCTTACGTATTACAATCAGTCCGTCAAAAATTTCCGGCACTTCAATTTCTAACAGTTTTGCAAGAAATGAAGGATGCGTTCGGGATAAGATGATCACCGGAGAATTATTCTTCAATTCCACTTTCTTCACCACAGCCTTCACATTCTCTCCTTTCTTAAAATAATCCGATGGTATTTGTTCAGACTTCGGGATAATCAATTCATTTCCGTCTTCATCTAACAATAACACTTCTTTTTTCCATACCTGGTAGACTTCTGCGCTGATGATCTCCCCCACACGGTCTGCATATTTTTTTACCAGATTATTTTTCTTCAAATCACTGATACGACTCGCTAAAGTCTGTTTGGCGGCAAGAATTGCCCGGCGCCCAAAATCCAGGATATCTACTTCCTGGAATAATTCTTCTCCCACTTCAAAGTCCGGTTCAATTTTAATAGCGTCACTATAGGCAATTTCCGCCACCGGATCTTCCACCTGACCATCTTCCACAATGGTACGCCTATGAATGATTTCAAGGTCTCCTTTTTCGGTGTTTACGATAACATCAAAATTATCGTCTGAACCGTATTTTTTCCGGAGCAAGGTTTTAAAAACATCTTCCAGCACCTTCATTAAGGTAGGCCGGTCAATATTCTCCGCGTCTTTAAAATCCTGAAAGGATTCGATTAGATTAATACTTGCCATATTACAGCTTTTTTACCTTTAACCAAAATCGGATGTTGAAACGTTTGGTAAGGTGTCGTTAAAATTGAATTTGAATTTTTGTTGATTTAATGTTATCAAATGTCAGGGTGTGTTCAATTACATCCTTCTTCTTATCTTTTCCTTTGACTTCTTCCACCACCTGTATAGATCCTTCCCCTACCGAAATAAGCTTACCTTTCAGTTTATCTCCGGTCTGCATTACAATTTCCACGTTCCGGCCTACATTTTTAACGTATTGCCTTTTTAACTTCAGTGGCTCATCCAGCCCGGCAGAAGATACTTCCAGCGAGAAATTGTCTTTCCCAAAAATGCCGTTCTCTTCAATTTGCCTGTAAAGTGCCCGGTTATATTTTACGCATCTATCCAGCGAAACTCCATTATCTGCATCCAGGAAGACCTTCACATTGTTGGTAGGGTTTATTTTTACTTCCACCAGAAAATAATCCGGATCGTCCTCCAATAATACGTTTACCAAACCGGTAATGGCGTTAATAGCGATACTGCTGCTCATAATCTGATAAATAAAGAAGGGAACGAATCGTTCCCTTCTACCGTTCTGTTTCCACCAGCAAAGTTATGATATTCACAGAAAGTTCAAAAATAAATTACACGATTTAATCTGCCCGGTAATAGGTTTTATACCAGTCAATAAAACGTTTTATGCCTTCTTTTACGGGTGTATTGGGGCGGTATTGCAAATTATCCACCAAATCCTGCACATCCGCAGAAGTGGCCGCCACGTCTCCCGGCTGCATGGGAAGCATTTGCTTTTCGGCTTTTTTCCCCAGGTTGTCTTCAATCGCTTCAATGAAATCCAGCAGCCGCACCGGGCTGCTATTGCCGATATTATAAATCTTAAAGGGCGCTACGGAAGAAGAAGGATCAGGATGGGCTGCATTCCAGGCGGTGTTGCCCGCAGGCGGATTATCAATAACCCGTACAACGCCTTCAATAATGTCATCAATATAAGTGAAATCCCTCCTCATATCGCCATGATTGAACACCTGAATCGGTTTACTTTCGGTTATTGCTTTGGTAAATAAAAACAAAGCCATATCCGGTCTGCCCCAGGGCCCGTACACCGTAAAGAAACGGAGCCCCGTGGTGGGGATCTTAAATAAATGGCTATAAGTATGCGCCATTAATTCATTGCTCTTTTTACTGGCGGCATATAACGAAATCGGGTGATCCACATTGTCGGAAGTGGCAAAAGGCGTTTTGCCATTGAGACCATACACGCTGGAGCTGCTTGCATAAGCCAGGTGCTGAATCTGGTGATGGCGGCAACATTCTAATATATTAATAAATCCTACTATATTACTATTAATATATGCATCAGGATTGGTGAGACTATAGCGAACCCCTGCCTGGGCTGCCAGATTACAAACCTTGTCAAATTTTTGGGTTTCAAATAGCTTTTCCAAATTCGTCTTATCTTCCAACTGCAGTTGGATAAATTTATACTTTGGATGTAATGAGCTCTGCACCAGCTTATTGTATTCAACGGATGCGCGATCTATTCCGGCTGTCGCCAGACGCCCATACTTCAAATTCACATCGTAATAATCATTGATACTATCCAACCCCACCACTTCATCGCCCCTGTTTAACAGGTAGCTAGCAAGATGAAAGCCTATAAATCCCGCTGTGCCGGTAATAAGAATCTTCATGGTTTTTTTTGAGCCACAAAGTAAATAAACTAAAAGGAGAAAACACAGCAGACTACTGTGAACAAGCTTTAAAAGCGAAAAAAAGCATGATATGTTAAATTCTGAGTAATAATAAGGAAATCGGAACCTTGTCCTCTAAAGCCCATAAGTCTCCCTTTTTACACTCCTTCGTGCGTCAGTTTCTCCGCATTCTCGGCAAACTGAAGAGCCTCTATAAATTCCTGCAGGTCTCCGTTCATCACTTCATCCAGGTTGTAAACGGTAAGCCCTATCCGGTGATCCGTCACCCTACCCTGGGGGAAATTGTAGGTTCTGATTTTTGCCGAACGATCTCCCGTACTCACCAGGCTTTTCCTATGGCGTGAAATCTCTTCTTCCTGCTTGCGCACCTGCTCTTCATATAACCGCGTACGAAGCATCTGCATAGCCTTCTCGCGGTTTGCCAATTGCGACCGCTCTGTTTGGCATACCACTACTGTGCCCGTTGGGATATGCGTGAGCATCACCTTGGTTTCTACTTTATTTACATTTTGACCCCCGGCGCCCCCACTCCTCGCCGTTTCCATCTTCACATCGCTTTCCCTCAATTCAAAATCTATCTCATCCGCCTGGGGCATCACCGCCACGGTAGCCGCGCTGGTGTGTACTCTGCCACTGGCTTCCGTATCCGGAACACGCTGCACGCGGTGAACGCCGCTTTCAAATTTCAATACACCGTACACATCGTCGCCCGTCACCTCCAATTCCACCTCCTTATATCCACCCACCGTGCCCTCATTTTCACTCAAAATAGCCGTTTTCCACCCCCTGCCTTCGCAATAGCGGATGTACATACGCAACAAATCACCCGCAAACAAAGAGGCTTCATCTCCGCCCGTACCGGCACGTATTTCCAAAATAACGTTCTTTTCATCCTGTGGATCTTTGGGTATCAGCAACTGTCGAATCTCTAACTCCGCCTTTTCCTTTTCTTCCTCGAGCCGGGGAAGTTCTTCCTTTGCCAAATCCCTCATCTCTGCATCGTCACCATGCATGACCTCTGTATTGAACTCAATGTTATCCAACAGCTTCTTATATGTTTTATAGACCGTCACTATCTTTTCCAGACTACGGTATTCCTTACTGGTGGCGGCAAACTTCTTATTGTCATTCACAATTTCCGGGTTGGTCAGGGCTATCGCCAACTGCTCAAATCTCGCATTGATCGCTTCTAATTTATCTAACATGGGCTTCAGTCCACCATATCCCGTGGAAGGTTTTTTATTTTAAATTCGGGGAGAAGAACCTCTCTCCTTTTAAATCTCTCAAGCATAACGGGCATTTCAACTCCCCCGATTGAATCCGGCAAACAAGGGCGGCAAAGTTAATCCAGCCATTGTTTTCTGCAAATTTCAGTGTAATCAATTATTCGAACCCAATTTTTGCAGTAAACTGCAAAACAACGAAGAAAGGCTAAAGCCCGAATGAGATATGCTCGCTAAGCCTTTCTATGTCGGGGTTACCGGG
>JACFNM010000550.1 GCA_019454915.1 Chitinophagaceae bacterium | reverse complement strand
TAAATCCGAAAGAAAGTTTGGGTATGAAACTGCCAAGAAACTGGCGGTCTTTAATATCTATCGAACCACTCTTATCCGTGTCTTCAAACTTCAGGTCGCCCGGAGCAGTACTGGCGGTTTGTTCAGGACTGCTATCCACTTCCTGCTGGGTTTGAAATATGCCCAGTACATTCCAGCCATAAAAAGACTGAATGGGTTGTCCAACAGCCGTGTTGGTGATGTTATAGGTACCGAAATCAGGATTTCCACCGGCTTCAATGCCCGTTATGCCTTCAGCAAGGCGCAGCACTTTATTGGTGATGACGCTAAAGTTGGCATTGGCAAACCACGTAAATGCTCCTTCGCGGTCATTATATCCTAATTGAGCCTCAAAACCATCATTTTTCATCGCTGCCACGTTTTGAGGCACCTGGCTATTGGTGAATCCCATAGAGGGAGGTAAGGTGACATTCAAAATAAGGTTGTCGGTTTGACGATGGAAGTACTCTAATGAAGCAGTGAATTTATTACCTAAAATTCCCAGATCTAAACCAATATTTAACTGCTTCGTGGTTTCCCATTCCAGATCCTGATTACCCAAACCGGGAACTGATGAAACAGGTCCTCCTGTCTCATTATTGTTGAACGGATAATAGGCACTATTAGCGTTAACGGAGACCAGCCAGGGATAATAACCCAATGCCGTACCATCTAGTCCGGTTATACCATAACCTGCCCTTACCTTAAATTCCGAAATAGTAGACTGATCCAGCATAAAATTTTCCTGGTCAATTCTCCATCCTATAGAACCCGATGGGAAAGTAGCCCATTTCTTACCAGGTGCCCATACTGAAAGACCATCGCGACGAATTGCAGCGCTCAAAAGGTACTTACCTTTAAAATCATAATTTATACGACCAATATAAGAAAGAACTGACCATTCATCGTACCTGTTTGCAATTGAGATGTTCTTTGCATTTGTCAGCGACTTAATTTCGTTGGATTCCTGTTGCCCGCTCGTATTTTCCGTTCTTAACTGCAGATTTTGAAATTCATATACGGCTATCGCATTGATATGATGGCTTCCAAAATCCTTGTCAAAAGTAAGTTGCTGTGTTGCTAACTGACTTGTGGCAGCCGTTCGGTTATTCGTTACTGTAGCAAGTGTGGAACTGGAACCGGCGATAGCGCCATTATCATTGAAAATGGGTGCGAAACGGTAATTTAATGAGTTAGCATAATCTACGCCATAGGTTGACCTGAATTTCAGCCATTTGGTGAAATTAACATCAATATAGGCAGTCCCAAAGACTTTAGCCGTTTTTACATTGCCCGGATTTTTTAATTCCGCATCTTCAATGGGGTTGGTCGGATCACCTCCATCCAACGCACTATTCACCCCCCTGTACCCGCCGTTGGAAGTAGGATCGTAAATTGGCATATGAGGCATCATGCGAATCACGTTCACCAAATTCGTCCTGGCGCCCGTTTCATTATTATCATAATCCCGAACGCTGTTGGCAACATAAAGGTTTTGCCCGAAAGTGAATATCT
The DNA here is from genome assembly GCA_019454915.1 of Chitinophagaceae bacterium. GTDB lineage: Bacteria > Bacteroidota > Bacteroidia > Chitinophagales > Chitinophagaceae > Agriterribacter. Next base: position 458 of record JACFNM010000550.1, on the reverse strand, counting down.
TGCTGATATTATGCTCAGAATTTATTCTGAAATTATATCTCTTAAATCCAACGCTTGGAGCCGTTCCCTTCTGGTCGAAGAAACCGGCAGAAGCGAAAAAGCGTGAAGTTTCGTTACCATTGCTCAGACTAATATTGTGACCCGTCATAGCCCCATTTCTGAAATAGGCATCCTGCCAGTTTGTATTGGTTTGCCCATAAGTCTGGCTGGCGCCTTCATATATGGGAGTGTTTACCCACGGAGCTTCCAAACGAGGTACCTGACTGCCACGATAGGCTACGGCATATTTTTTAAAACCTTCTGTATCCAATAGGTCTAAACGCTGGGTAACGGTTTGTGTACCATAATAAGCGTCGTAATTTACTCTCAACTGACCATCACGTCTTCCTTTTTTAGTGGTAATCATTACCACCCCATTAGTTGCTCTTGAACCATAAATCGCTGCCGAAGAAGCATCT
>JACFNM010000549.1 GCA_019454915.1 Chitinophagaceae bacterium | reverse complement strand
AATGGGTAAACTGAATTTCCCTCCGTTTGCTTTCGCCACCCGAAATTATCATTGCGGCAGGATGGCAGATGGTGATGAACTGGAAGAAATATTACACTTCAGAAGAGATACTTTGGAGACCTATTTCGCGCAAACAAAACAAACCGTTTCGCCGGTTGTACGGGCGGTCACTCTCGTTCTGAGCCCCTTTATTAAATGGATGCTACTCCGCCGGTCAGAGCCGTATCGGGCATATAAAACGAGAAATGAAAAGCTGATAAGCAGGTTTTTCACAGAAGAAGATAAGGCTGAGATGAAGGTATAGGAATCCAGGTCTTTGCGCTACGGAAATTGATTTTGGCATGGCAAGCCGAAGATTTAATCCATGCCCATTTGTGATTTTTTAAGAGAATCGGCATTTATTTATCAGAAAATTTTATCTTCAAGGGGTGGTCATTCTTTATTCAAAATAAAATGAAAGGGATAAACAAAATTTTATGCACTTTGCTGGCGGTATTTTTTATAACTACCGGCTATGCACAACATCCACCATTTTACAAGGATATACAACGTTTTAGATCGCTTGATAGCGCAGATGCCCCTCCTAAGAATTCGATATTATTTATCGGTAGTTCTTCTTTCACCATCTGGAAAGACGTGCAGGAATATTTTCCCGAACACCGGATTATCAACCGGGGCTTTGGAGGATCTACCTTACCGGATCTGATTCGTTACGTGGAGGATATTGTTTATCCCTATAAGCCAAAACAGGTAGTCATTTACTGCGGAGAAAACGACCTCGCGGCATCTGATACCGTTAATGCCCGAACCGTAGCAGAACGGTTCAAGACGCTCTTTTCCCTAATCAGGGAGAGATATCCGAAAGTTCCGGTGTTGTATGTTTCTATGAAACCCAGCCCCAGCCGGGAGCGATTGATGCAAAAGATGGATGCGGGAAACTGGACGATAAAAGAGTTCCTGAAGCAACAGAAAAGATCGGCTTATCTGGATGTTTATCATCTGATGCTGAATGCTGATGGACGACCTCGTGAAGAACTATTCTTAAAAGATATGCTGCATATGAATAAGAATGGCTACCTGATTTGGCAGGCGGCTTTAAAGCCTTTGCTGAAATAGGGAAGAGAGCTATTATTCAATGCTTACTAATTGGGATAACATAAATTGATTTCCATACTTTACTAATTTCTAAATGTATTTTTCATGCGTATTCTCATTGTCATCATCCTCATGCTTTCGGTGAAATGGGGATTTAGTCAGAAGGGCAGGCAAAAGCCGATGAATATGATTTTTATTCTGGCGGATGATCATCGCTATGATGCTATGGGCTTTATGAATAATATGCCGGGATTGCAGACGCCCGGTATGGACCGAATGGCAAGAGAGGGCATGCATATCAAAAATGCCTTTGTCTCCACTGCTCTATGTTCTCCGAGCAGGGCGTCTATTTTAACGGGACAATATGCACATACCCATACGGTAGTAGATAATTATGCGCCATTACCCGCCAACCTCAAATTCTTCCCGCAGTATTTGCAGCAGAAAGGATACCAGACCGCATTTATGGGTAAGTGGCATATGGGGGCTACGGATAATGATAACCCGCAACCCGGGTTTGACTATTGGATAAGTTTTCCCGACCAGGGAATCTATTATAATCCTTTATTCAATATTAACGGGAAAAGGGTTCAGTTTTCAGACAGCGCTTATACAACCGACCTGCTTACTGACTATGCTATACAATGGCTGAATAACACCAATAAGAATAAACCTTTTTTCCTTTACCTGTCTCATAAAGGAGTGCACGCCATGTTTGAACCGGCAAGAAGACACAAAAACAAATATGCAAACCTCCCCGTGATATGCCCGCCTTCTATGTATGTGACCGTAACGGACAGCAGCAAAACTATCGGAACGGTGACTGCACCGCAGACGAAAGTGAATTACCGCGATATTCCGCAATGGGTGCGGAACCAGCGATATAGCTGGCATGGAGTGGATTACC
>JACFNM010000034.1 GCA_019454915.1 Chitinophagaceae bacterium | reverse complement strand
CCTATATTCGTCCAAACACTGGCATAGCCGGAAGTTCTTGGAAGCTGCCTTTGCACCAACACATCGGTTGTCTTCGCGGTGTACAAATCAAGAGAGCCTGTAATCCTGTTTCTTAAAAATCCAAAATCCAAGCCCAGGTTGTACGAAGCGGTTTTTTCCCATGCCAGATCAGCATTTCCTAAAGTACTGGGATAAAGCCCAATAGCTGTAGATTGGCCATAAACGTAGTATCGGGTGCCCATTCTGGAAAAGCTCGCATAACGACCTATTCCCTGATTCCCGTTTTCCCCATAGGATAATCTTAACTTCAGATATAACCCGGCATCCTTAAGAAAATCCTCTTCGGAGGCCACCCAGGCAACAGATGCTGAAGGGAAGGTGGCGAATTTATTATTAGGTCCAAATCCGGAATAACCATCGCGGCGAATAGTACCGGTAAACATGTACCTGGATAAATAAGTATAATTTACGCGTGCCATGTAAGCGAGACTATTTTCTTCATAGGCCGAGGAGGCCACAGTAGCGCCCTCTCCCAATCCAAGATTATTATAGCCCAAAACTTCATTATCAAAACCCTGAGCCGTGGCTGTGGTAGAATTTCCTTTGTTTTGTTCCCGGCTGAAAAGCAACGTAGCATTAACCTGATGATCGCCAAATTCCCGGGAATAAGTAATGATGTGATTAAAATTCCAGTTGCGGGATTCGGACGGATTCTTGATTGCAAGACCCCGGTTATTAACACCTGAAGGCGTAGCGTGGGAATGGAAGGTGTTGTTATTCGAATTGGTATAAATATGAGAATAGTCAAATTCATACTTCAACCCTTTAACCCAAGGAACCGTCACCTTGGCCGTTCCCAAAGCGAACAACTCATTACTAATGTTAGAATTATCAACATACAAGTTGACCAGCGGATAAGGTTGAAATAATTCACCTCCCAAATAGATATCGTAGTTCGGTTGGCCTATATAATTATTTACCAGGGGGCTTGCCACCCGGGCGCCTGACAAACTCGTCGGAATGCCTGAATTATCTCTATTGCTATACGATAAATTTACTCCGAGAGTCAACCAATCAGTTACTTCATTTTCGATGTTACTCCGCACGGTAATTCTCCGGAAATTATCATTCAGTTGAATCCCAGCAATTTTTGACAATGAGCCTGACAGGTAATAAGATGTCTTATTTGCCTTTCCTTGTAAACTCACATTATAATTTTGCATGGGGGCATTCTTTCTGAGCACCTCTTTAACCCAGTCTATTTCTTTCCCCGCCAGATAGTTTTGCTGCTCTTCGTATGTTTTTAAGTACGCTGCTACCACGTTTCTATCGTTCACGTCGGGTCTGGCCGGACGTCCTGCAGCGCTGGTTGGATTGGTTTTGTACCATGCATATACTTTGTTTTCCCAATCCCAGTCAACAAGCCGCACTGCAAATTCCTGTGCATTCATCACCCGCATCGGATTATTGGTCATATTCTGAAAACCGGTATATACATTAAATGATACAGCTTGTTTTTGAGCGCTCCCTTTTTTAGTAGAGATAATCAGCACTCCGTTTGCAGACCTTGATCCATACACGGCAGCGGCACTTGCATCCTTAAGTACGTCTATTGACTCTACGTCATTGATGTTAATATTGGAAATGCTTCCGTTGTATATCACGCCATCCAACACGATCAAGGGCCGGTCAGAAGCAGACAACGATGTTTGTCCTCTGATGGAAAGCGTTGGCTCGCCTGCTGCGCCTCCTCTTTCCTCCAGATTGACTCCGGCAGAGGTTCCAACAAGTGTTTGCAATAGATTCACATTGGCAAGGTTCGCTTTCTCAGCTACATTCACCCGTACTACCGCTCCTGTCAAATCACTTTTCTTTGCCGTTCCGTATCCGATTACCACAATATCACTCAATCCGGACACTTCCTGATCCAGAGTAATATTAATTTCAGTCTGGTTGCCTACATTCACCCTTCTTGTCTGATATCCTACACTGGATATCTCCAGTACAATATTTCTGTTATCCGGGGCAGTCAAACTATAATTCCCTTCGGCATCGGTAACCGTCCCAATCTGAGTACCCACAATGACCACCGAAACATTTTGCAACGGTTCGCCGTCCTGGTTTAACACCTTCCCGCGAATCTGTACGGGAGGAATGAATTCAGACGGATGAGCCTTCGCATCAACTCCGATAAATATCACCACCATTAAAAAGAGGAGTACCTTTGAAACGCCAAGAAACCCTATTGAAGTTTGTTGGCCTGCTTTGTATGGATTTGAAAGAATTGGAAAACTCATAAACATTTAAAATTTGAGTGTACTATTTTTTGAATTTTGAAAACCGATGATCTGAAATATCATTGAAAGCTCCTGCCTTGCAAAACGTCGATTACCTCCCTTTGGGAAAACCCTTTTAACACCTTCATTTATCGTATTAAACCTTATATGAGATAATCAGCCAATCTCATCAAATCACTCGTCTTGATTCTTATAAGCACCCGGCTTTCACCCAGACGCTCCCTTACTACGTAGTATGTCGCACGAAACCGCTAAAACCCCTACGAGACATTTCAATTATTTTTTGACTATTAAACCTAACGCCGAAAGAATAAGACTCGTATTTCCAAACTTCGGTGTTAATTTAGAAGCGAAAGGTTTGCTTATGATTCATTATTATCAGTGGCTTAGCAAAAGATATAATATATTGGGAATATCAATCCGGGGAGCTTGCCTGTTCTTTTATATGACTGCTGTGGGCATCGGCGGCTTATAGATAATGCCGGGCAGAGGAAAGCAACCGGATGCACAGCCCAAGTCAAAAATTTAAGCATGAACAGAAAATTAATAGGTATTGATATCGGAGGTACAAAAACATCTATCGTTCTTGGACAGACAGCGTCATCGAAACTGCAAATACTGGAGGATATCAGATTTACGACAAATAAAGCCGAAGAGACAATTCGTCAAATCATTTCTACAATTTGGAAAGTTCTTAGAACGCATGAACTTCAAGCTGAAGATATCTCAGGCATCGGCATCAGTTGCGGCGGACCACTCAACAGTAAAACCGGATTCATACAATCACCCCCGAATTTACCAGGATGGGATAATATTCCTATCGTTGAAAAAATTAAAAACGAATTTAATATAGCAACCGGTTTACAAAATGATGCCAATGCCTGTGCGCTGGCAGAATGGAAATTTGGTGCAGGTCAGGGTACCGATAATATGATCTTCCTGACTTTTGGAACCGGTCTGGGTGCGGGATTGATACTGAACGGCGCCCTATATTCAGGAACCAATGATAACGCCGGTGAAATCGGCCATATCCGGTTAACGGATTTTGGTCCGGTAGGATATGGTAAATCCGGCTCTTTTGAAGGCTTTTGCAGTGGTGGCGGTATTACTCAACTCGGGCAATCCCTACTCAAAGAAAAAGCACAAATGGGTATTATTTATACCTGGTGTCCTCCGGAAGAACTGAATACACTAACTACCCTGAAAATAGCAGAGGCAGCACTTCAGGGAGACGAACTGGCAAAAGAAGTCTTCCGGATCTCGGGGACTAAACTGGGTCAGGGTCTCTCCATCCTCATTGATGTACTGAATCCGGAATTAATCGTCATGGGTGGCATCTATACAAGATGTAGAACCTTGCTTGAATCTTATATGCTGGATGCTTTGGGAAAAGAAGCATTACCACAAGCGCGCAAAGCCTGCCGGATACTCCCCTCTCAATTAGGGGAAGACATCGGATCCTATGCGGCGCTTTCGGTAGCTGCTAACCTGCTCAATGATTGAATGTAGAAATACGAAAGTACAAGACACTGTTTTCAATGAAGAAATGAATATTGCTTATTTTTATTGGCAATGAAATACAGTCTGTCCTTTCTGGTTATCGTAATCGCATTATGGCTTAACGCCTGCAATCAGCCCGACCATCCTGCGACTCAAAGCGAGGCAACCGAAACTGAGGTTAATGTGCAGAACTTGCACTTAAACCTCTTACAGGCAAACCGACTCGCCTCCCTTCCTATGAAATGTTTGCAAACGGAATATCCCAACAAAACCGGACAGGTACTGAGCAAGCCTTCAGACCTGGGGAGTCCGAAAGCCCTGCACCCGGCGTTTTACGGCTGCTTCGACTGGCATTCTGCCGTTCATGGTCATTGGTCACTGGTAAAATTATTAAAGAATTTTCCTGAGCTTCAACATAAAGAGAATATCCTCAGCCAACTGAAGGAAAATATCAGCGTTGAAAATATCAGTCAGGAGATAGCCTATTTTAATCGGACTCAGGAATACTCGTACGAGAGAATGTACGGATGGGCGTGGTTACTACAATTACAAATGGAACTGGATACCTGGGACACCGAGGACGGAAAACAACTGGCCGCCCACCTTCAACCGCTCACTGATCTGCTGATTAGACGCTATCTTGAGTTCCTTCCCAAATTACTTTATCCGCTGCGCGTGGGTATGCATAGCAATTCTGCTTTTGGGATGATTTTCGCGTACGATTATGCAAGCCATTCACAAAATCAGCCATTGATTTCTGCTATCAAAGAGAACGCACTCAGACTATACAGGAACGATAAGGGCTGCCCGCTCAACTGGGAGCCCGATGGTTTTGATTTCCTGTCTCCCTGCCTCGAGGAGGCTTCGCTGATGCAGCGTGTGATGCCGGAAAAAGAGTTCCTGCAATGGCTCAAAGAATTTCTGCCCACATTAGCCGATAAAAATTTTTCCATGGGCGTAGCTAAGGTTAGTGACCGGGCAGATGGCCATCTGGTTCACCTGGACGGGCTGAATTTTTCACGCGCATGGGTTTTCTATCAACTTGCCAAGCAATTTTCCCAACAATATGGCCACTTATTGAAAGTAGCAGACAAGCATCTCGCTTATTCGCTGCCCGCTATTACCGATGGCGGATACGAGGGAGAGCACTGGCTGGCCAGCTTTGCTCTTTATGCGCTAAATGAGAGGCCGGAGTGATTTTCAAACTTCCCGAGACTGATTTCTGTTTCGCCACTCCCTATAGCTATCGGTTCATTCTTTCTCTACCCGCAACTGATTCACGGTGTAACAAATCAGGTGATTAGCGAGGGTGTCACCACCAATGGTTCGCAGGTCGCCAAGATCCAACTGGTAAACATAACCGGCTTTTAAACTATCTATCGTTAGCGATAATTTTTTCCCATCCGGAGTAAGGGTAATTTTATTTATTAGCACCTCCTGCTCATCCATCCTCTCAGAGCCATACTTCTTATGATACTCGTAATAATAGTGTTTTAACCGGTAGTTGTTTTGGGAAAGAGCAGCGGATTTGTCCAACGCCTGCGTGAAACTAAGGTCAAAACCCTTATCCGTCAGATGCATGTCGTAAATATCTACCGGTTGTTTGCCTGTAAATCTTATCCGCTGTATGCCATTGTCACCACCCCACCCATAAGCAGCCTGCCCCACCCACAGACTACCATCAGGAGCAAAAGCCAGGCGATTAATCCCTTTACGTAATCCTTTACCATCTATGAACGGAATGCAGGCCCCCTGAAGCGTTCCGTTCACAGTTTCCAGCACCACCCGTACCAGACGACCGGAATTCATTTCACCCACAAACAACTGCCCGCTATAAGGACCAAACTTTCCATTCGTCATGTCACAAACAGGCTGGGTGGGAGAGTTGGCAATAATGTTTTGAGGAAACAACACAGCTGCTCTTGTTCGCATACTATCCAAAGCCTCCACCGGTAAGTAAAACGGATTACCCCGATTCCAGCCCTTTCTCCATATTAAACTACCCGGATGGCCATAAAAATTTCCTTCCTGAATATGAAACAACTTACTCGTACCTACCCAGTCGCCCTGATTTTCGGTGACCAATAAATGTCCGTCTGCATCAAATCCAATTCCATTGGGCGAACGAAAGCCTGAAGCGTAAGGTAGGAGTTGCCCATCAGGTGTCAGCTTCATCACCCAGCCGCGGTAGGGAACCACAGAATACATTTCTTTGCCATGGTTATCACGGCCTGTTGTGTCCAGTCTGCCCCTCACTTCAGGCTGAATATCGCCCCCCGACGAACCCGAATTCAATGCAATAAATATATTTCCTTCTTTATCTATTACGGGCCCGTAATTAAATTCATGATAGTTTCCGGTGATACCAAAATCATCGGTTACGGTTTCGAAAAGATCCGCCACGCCGTCTCCATCTGTATCTTTCACTCTGGTGAGCTCCGGCCGCTGCATGATCAGGAATTCCGAAGCACTGATTGCCATAATACCTAAAGGCTCATGTAATCCCTCGGCAAACAAACTCCACTCTCGAGAACGGGGATCATAAATCATGACCTCACCCCGCAGAAAGCAAACTACCAGGCGTCCATCTGAAAGAAAGGTAAGCGCTCCAATCTCGGCCTTGACACCCTCCGGCGTAGAAATCGTTTCTACGATATAAGAATCTGTCGGTTGTTCAACTGATTCTTTTTTATTATGACAACCTGAGAAAAAATAAATAGTAAGAGAAATAATATAGAAAACAAATCGTCTCATGCTTAATTTTTAGCCATAGTAATGGTGAACTCCTTTGCATCTGATGGTGATAACCTTACTTTGTTACCCTGCCGGTCCCCCTTTGACGCCTGATAGCTGACACCATCGTCATTATCAAACAGGAACCAGAGTATCCTTTCTGTTTGAGGAACTCTGAAGGTTCGGATTAGGGCCACACCTTTCTCCCCAGGCTTAATCAATTCATACACATCTATCCCATCCAGGGTATAGTGAAACTCGGGATATTTATTCACCAGACGATAACCCTTAAACTGCACAACAGGAATATTTCCCGGATGATCTATATGAATAGGAAAGTTTGTTTTGTCACGATAAAATATAGTACCCATGATGGTTCCGTAAGCATCGTGATGTCCTTTCCAGATATCCGTGTTATCTAAGAATCCGCCATACCAGGCGTAACGCAACCGGCAGGTACCAGCATCCCAACAATAAGACAAGCTGTCCGACAGGCGTACGGCGATAGCGGCAGGGCTTGCACCCGGTAGAAAAATCCGATATAAATAAGGGGCTGCTCTTTTTTGCTCCGCAAAATCTTTGTTATCGTGGATATGAACATCACCCTTATGAGCGCCGGCAACCGGTGGAACGTGAATATCATCCTTCAAGGGAGGCATCTCCTTACGAGTTACATACATCGCACCATACATCACCTGGCCATGACCCGGATAAGTGCACACATAAGGATACACACCCTCTTTTTGCGGAGCGGTAAACGAAAGTGTTTTGGACTCACCCGGTTCAAGCAGCGGAATAGACCACAGTATTTCATCCATTGCCGGGATATAACTTTTCTTTTCTCCCATATTCCCCATCTGTAAAGCTGCGTTGACCACGGCCATCCTTGCTCCCGGGACGGTAATCAACATATTATGCTTCATATCATCCTTATTGGTGAGTATCAGCTTCACCTCTGAACCCGGCTTTACGCTGAATCTCACCAAATCATACTGTAGTCCGCCGATTGCGTTAATCGTTATAGTCTTTGCGCTGTCTCTGTTCGGCTGCGCACTTATCCCTGTCAGTAGAAACGAAAAGCTCAGCAGAAAAACGACTCCTGGTAAATTAAACGTTGCTGACCGATAAAAACTCAAAACATAGGATTTCCTGCCCATTAACTCTTTTCTCTTTGAAACATTTTCATGTAATGCGGCGAATCCGACAAAATGCCTCCGCTTTTTGCATAAAATTCTTTACTCAGATTAAACACACCCTTAACCACCTTACTCCACGATGCATGCGGATAGGGATGGTAGGTTTCCATCACTGACCAATTCTTATAATTCTGATTTCCGTTGCTTTCCAACAGTCCGGTATTCAACCCCGGTAAGGGATCCAGACGTGCAGCGACATTTTTATTCCAATCCACTAATATAGGATTCACGGTTAAGTCCGCACAGAAGCAGGGAATAGACTGCGCCTTGGCTGCGCGCACCATACCCAGCGTCATACTTAATGTCTTGGCAATGGGCTTCAAGGCAATAGCTTTATAACCCATTTGTATCCGTTCCATAACATCCTGCGTCGTATGAGCGCTCTCATCTGCTGCTATACGCAATGGTATGTCACCCACCGTTATGTCCGCTTCTTCCGGAAAAGGTTCCTCGATAATTGCCACCTGATCAAAAGCACCTATCTTTTTGATGTGGTCTATCAGCTTCAATAGCGTTTCCTTCTTTTCATAGCGGCCGTTTGCATCAAAATAGTAAAGTGGTTTTCCGATTCCGGTATCCGGTGTTTTGATCTGACCGATTGCTTTATGGATGGAAGAAATGCGTTCAATATCTTTTTGCAGCATTTCCGCTTGGGTACCCGGTTGTCCTAATTTTATTTTGAGGATAAAATATCCGGAACGGGTTAAAGCTTGCAATTCACTCATCGGAACATTATAAGATATCAGGGGAATGGCCGCCACACGTTGATGACGGTTAGATAGAGCCGAATGATATTCTGCAGGAATCATGTCATCAAACCCGGTGATTCCATTCTCTGCCGCATACAACATCCACGCTGCATTGTCTAAACCAACCAAAGCGTTTAACACGAAGGTTTTTCTTAATCCCGGATTTCCTGAAATTTTCACTCCATAGGCATACACATCATCTAAAATCTGCTGTTGTAATTCGATTGGACTCTTAAATTTTTGTCCTTTTACCCGTTGCAACGCATACTCGGTCAATGCAAGCATTAGAGCATTCCCTCCACTTTCAGAGTGTGCTGAATATATCTCCGGATCCGACCAAAGTATGCTTTGGGTTGATAAGCCTACTTTCCTGGTCCCCGATGATGATTGCAACAAATTGATACCCTGCCATAATTCAGTAACATATCCACCCTTAAATCCAAAAGGCCGAACAAGCGGCTCTCTTTCAAAATTCAGATCAGCCGAACTGATCTCTATTCCTTTGAGTCCTATGTCTTTTGATAAAGCAGTATATGCATTAACCGGCCAGTTTACCATGCCGGCTACTCCTGTTACCGCTAATTGTTTTAATAATTGTCTTCGCGTCAACATCGTTTTCTGATTAAATTAGATAATACTCTTTTATTTTTCTTTGGTGAGATAGGCAAACAAATCCCGTACTTCCTGTTCGCTCAACCGATCCAAAATTCTCTCCGGCATTACCGATCTTTGCTGCTCTTTGATTTCTTTGATCTCAGCGTTACTCAACGTGAACGGTGCTCCACCCAAGGGTGGTACAAAGGTGCTGATTTCACCCTGCCGGGAAATCATTTTTCCCTCCAGGGTTCGCCCATCGGTTGTAGTTATCTGATAAACGCCGTATCCCTCCCGGATATAAGCATTTGGGTCAACAATATTTTGTAACAAATAATTCAGGTTGCTTCGTTCATATCCTGTAAGATCAGGACCGATGTTACCTCCGGCATCGTAAAGCCGATGGCACATTCCGCATTGAGCCAGATAAATCATGCGTCCCTTATCCGCATCCCCCTTACCTGATTTCAAAATCTTCGCATACTTCACCATCTCCTCATTCAAGGCTGAAGGAGAAAGTGGCTTTGAGTTCGGCCATAGGCGATCAACTATCTGTGTAATCTCTGGATCATTCAGTAATCGCATTCTGTGTATCGCCTGATCAGAGACATCTTCCCTGCTGATCGTTTTCTTTTCATCAATGGTTTTTAACAGTTCTTCTGTCCAACCGCGCCTGCTGACTAACAGATTTATCGCAGCCATCCGGTTACCTGCATCACCTCTGAATCCCGGATAAGCTTTTATAACCTGTGTGCCTATTCGTGCGCTGTCATATCTTCCGAGTGCCTGTAATGCTACATCTCTAAGTGCAGGAGAAGTCCTGGCACTCTCCACTACATTCATCAGGGTAAATACTGCCTCAGGCTGGTTTACTTCACTTAATAGTTTTGTATATGTCAGCCGACTATCTATGCTTGCGTGATCATCGCCTATAATAGTCAATGCCTGCTTAATGGACTTACTGTCTCCACTACGGATACCTAAAGCCAAAGGTCCTCCAAACAGATCCGATTCGAAGGGGCGAATTACATTCAGCAGTTGAAGAGATAAGCTCACCAGATCCTGTCCGCCTAATCCTTCGTGTACCGCACTTACCATACCCTTCTTCAATTGTGTTGTCGGTGCCATTTTAATCAATTCAGCAGCTACCGAAAAATTATCTTCACCTCCCGCTATGATATAGCGCTTCATTATCCGGCTGAGCAATACCTGCTGAACGATCTTACTTCGCCATATAGATTGATCCTGGAACATGGAGACCACACCTCTGCGATCTGTTTCTGCTTTTGATTCCAGCGCCCACCAGATAAGCATAGGTATATCGGGATCTTTGGCATCCTCCGGATGAAATTTCAATAAGTTTTCAATAATTGGAAAAGCATCTTTCGCCGGTAATCTTTTTGCGGTACACGCTAACTGGCTTCTCACTTCGGCGTTTTTTTCTGTTGCCGCCAGTTGGATTAACTGTTGACCGATTTTGGGTGTTACTTGCTTCTTGTCACCGGATAAGCGCACCCCCCATTCACGAACGTATGGATCCTGATGGTGAATGGCAGTACCGGCTATATCGTCATTAAATCCACCGCAGACATGAATTGCCCAAAGCGCTTCCAGTGCATCCTGACCGTTTTTCGACTGAAGCATGGATATCAAATCAGGTAGTACCGACTGATCTTTTCTGTCTGCCAGCTCTCTGCGTGCATGTTGGCGAAACCACTTGTTTTCACTCTTCAACAGTTCTAATAATTTTTTCGCATCGTATTGTGATAAATCGAAAGGAGCAATTCCCTTCACACCTTCCTTACCGCGCAACCGGTAAATTCTTCCGGTCGTTTTATTCCAGGTATCACGTGGATCGGTGTTGGATAATCTGCTGTCATACCAATCGGCAATATAAACTCCGCCATCGGGTCCCGCTTTAATGTTTACCGGGCGAAACCAACGGTCATTAGTTTCCACAATCCGCTCCTCATCTATATTCTTCAGCGTAGATCCATCCGGCTCAAAACGGGTGAGCTGTACATAATGGAGCAGCGGATTTACAGCAATCATCTTCCCCTCAAAACGGGAGGGCAATTTTCCTCCTTCATACCGAATCAAAGAATGAGTAAATCTTTTCTTTTCGCCAACCAATTCCATGTTCGGGAGATTTCCAAAAGTAAACGGGTTGGTATAAGCGCCATGCTTACCCAAACTTCTGGGATAATATGCGCCCTGCTTAAAATTGGGTCCCCGATCGTATCCGTTATTACCGGAAAAAACTCTCCCCTTGCTATCGAATTCTACGTTAAATGTATTTCCGCCTCCTTCGGCGAACACTTCAAACTCATGAGTATCCACATTATATCTCCATATCACCTGCCCTAAAAAAGATACATTTTTGGTCACTGAAGAGCTGATATTCGCAGTAGTGGTACTTCCCTGCCCTCCATACAACCAGCCATCCGGACCCCAACGCAGACTGTTGGCTACGGCATGCAAATCTTCCATACCAAATCCGGATAGTACTGCTTCCGGATTGCCGTTGGGAATTCCGTCTCTATCCGGATCAGGATAAGCCAGAAGATAAGGAGGATTGAGCACCCACACTTTCCCTCTGCCGGTTATTACGCTGGTGGCAATATTAAGGCCTGTAATGGCGTCGGTTGACTTATCGTATTCACCGTCGCCATCGGTATCTTCAAATATGGTGATTTTGTCTGCCCCTTTAACACCTTCCGGTGGTGCCAGCGGAACAGCATCATATTGGAATCTTAGGTAATTATCTACACTCACCACTTTCAACCCCTGTGGAAAAGGGTATTGTGAATATTGCACCACCCACAGCCTGCCCCGGGAATCAAAACTCATCTCTACCGGTTGAACTACTCTGGGCTCTGATAAAACCAAATCCATAGCCAGATCGCCGGTTACTTTGAATTTAGCCATAGATTCCAACGCCGGGGTAGGAGAACTGGAATCCGTCAGTGCTCCGAGTCCTTTAAAATTTTTCAGGTATCTCGCTACATCTTCATTGGCCGAAATATCGTCTATACTTCTTTTCGTGGGTTGCTGCTTATTACCGTTGTTATTACATGCCGGCCCACCTGCTAAAAGTAATATCATTAAATACCAGCATATTTTTTTGTTCAACTGCATAATGGATTCATTATTTACATATTTAAACCGGTATTTCACGGTAGCTTAGGAAACAACTGAAAACCGGAACTTCTTACATGAAAAGGTTTACAGTATCGCTGACTTGAAAAGCGTTCACAAGAATATTTTATTCCGGCATCAATCTTCTTTCCTTGTTTAACAGGCCGAACGTAAAATCCGCCGGGCTTTACCGGTTATCTAAATTAAGCCTCCGGTCGTTAATAATCTAATAAAGTGTTTTCCTTCACTACGACACCATTCGCTGTATTTACTATTGCTTCTTTTTTATTGGCGTAAATGGTATTATCTTTTACTATAGAAGCATCACAATTACCCGTCAGCATTACAGCAATTGACTCAGGCTTTCGATCGCGCCTTTGACCAATAATACAATCCGTCATTCTCACAGAGCGGCTGTTATCAATATGTATTCCACGCCGGGTATTATTCCCTATAATCATTCCGCGTAATATGACTTCTTCACAGTCCTTAATTTTCACCGAGGCGTAATCACTTTCGGATTCTTCCGTACCCGAACCATCCAGCACATTGTCTGATACCATCAGTCCTTTGCTGTTGTTTAGGGTAATTCCTCCGGAAGCCTTCAACCCATTCGGAAAATAATCTTCATTATGATCGAATACGTTCCCGGTCAATACTATGTTCTTACAATCATCAAATACAATATGTCTTTCATAACCCCGGATAAAAGTATTTCCGGTAATGCTGACCCCACGACAATGTTCCAATTGAATATTCACCTGCTGGTTACTGATATGATTACCGGTAATACTAAATAAACCGATTTTATCCGGATTGGTAGCCAAACCGGCGAAACGAATATTTGCACCGGACGGACTGGGCACTGCCTGTATGGTATTGCCTGAAATCGTTCCTTCTCTCACACTACCTGACTGAGAACAATCAATAAGGATATCCGCAGCGTGACTACCATTTTCGCTGCAATTATATTCTATATCATTTCCGGTAATCTGAAGATTTCTGATTTCACTACCGATGATATTAATCCCCCCCAGCCGGCAATAACTGATATGGCTATTGCTGATGATCATCTGGTGGATATTCACTTTATCCAAAAATATTCCTATACCGCGGGCATCATAAATATGGCAATCGCTAATAATAATATTCCGGTTTCTGGATGTGAAGTGAACTCCATTTCTCACGTCACGAATCAACACGCTCTTCAAAACAGGCATGAGCACATTTCTGATTTCTATGCCATCAGCGTTCACGTGTTCCCCCTTAATTTCCAGGGATGAAATAAGGGGCATCCGTTCCCGGTCTCCGGTAACCTGTGTAACCGTTGACGGATCGGCAGTGCCCTGATGCGAGCCGGTAAAGAGAAATGCTGGACCTTCACCGCTCATTAAGATCCGGGCGCTACCGCCTGTACCCGTTATACCTAATGGCCCGTCTTCGATGAGATTAATCCATATTGTCCGGGTTATTTTATATACCCCCTTCGGAAATTCGAGATAGCCGTCTTTCGCTGAAGAAACAGCCAAGGAAATGGCCTGTGTATCATCCGTAATACCATCTCCCCTGGCACCAAAATCTTTCACGTTGGTAGCATAACAAAGTTCCACTCCAAAAAAGAAGAAAAAACCAATTCCAGTCAATAGTCTATGCATAAAGTGAAATAGCTGTATTATAATCGGTTTAACATCTGAAGCGCCTTGGTTTCAAACAATTCCTGCCATTCCGGTGCGAGGACGGTATCACAATCTTCCTGTGCTTCCCCGGTGTTTCTTAATTGTTCGGCGGTAGGCGCATAATAGATATATCCATTGGTGTATCCCGTAATAAAGGTATTTTCAAACGGTGATTTCTTTTTCAGGTTCAGCCCGATTTGTACCGTTAATTCACCGGGAAACGTAAGCATTTTCATATTGCCGATCTTAACGGCTACCATTTCCACTTCGATAGTTTTCATCTCACCCGATTTTTCCTGATGCATTTTTACCAGCCGGAGGTTTTCCTGAACTCTGGTTAAATGCTCCATGATATAGATATTGTTTCGGTAGTTTTCCATGTCCTTTCTGTTTATCCTATCCAGATGCGTCATATCTTTTCTGCCTAATTGTTGATCTGTCAGATAGCGTTGCGCATAAAATGAAGGATACTCTTTAGCATACTGATATTTTATCAGCAGCGGAATGAACATCTTTAAATTGATATCCGTTCCTTTCAGGGATCGAAGCAGCCGCAATTCTTTGGCTTCCAAAGTGTCTATGCGCCTTTGAAAATCGGAAACAGGTAGTTCCATCTTTTCATTAATCAGTTTTATCTTTCCGGAGGGAGCTGTTTTGATGCTTTGCAAAGCTTTTAAAGTGCTCAAGCCCAGCATATTCCCCAACGGTTCTGCGTCCGGTGGAGACTCCAGGTTTTTATAGTTTATAGGATTGATGTCACCCCCGCAAGCCTGCATAAAAAGAGCCATGGCTCCGTCCAGATTGTCTTCTATAACTTTTGATGCAAAACCAGTAATATCGGCCGTATTCCCGCCGCCGGGTACTCCTTCAATGGGATGCATAGAAAACTGATATAGTACAGCCAGGGGTTTCCCATTTGTCCGGTCAAAACGAACGATACCAATCTCCGGATCAACAGGGCCAACAGACGCAATCTCTTCATCAGGAGGTAAAGAATACGCGCGCCGCACATCCACCTGAGTGCCATCCTTCATCAGATATCTCCTGTTCTCCATGATTCTGTTTTCGAATCCCTTACCTGCCCCTACTCTTACCGGAACCATACGAGCGGCTGCCTGCTTTACCGCCTCAATGGTCAGTGACGTCACATCTCTCCGCACGATACCATGGCAGTGACTTACATTGACCAGCACATGGGACGGATCAATATGTAAATCTTTTTGAATCCCCAAACGTACTTCGTTCAAATAATCTCCCTTAATGGGCCCTATTTCCGCTATAGCCACTACATCCAAAGTTATAATGACCATCTTCGTCGTTCCGTCATCCAATACCAAAGCCTTGGCAAACAGGGGATCATTAACCGGACCGCTTTGATAGTCGGTGATATCCATCTTCCCAACTCCGGCTTTGAGCTGAGCCATACCGAAAACCGGTGAGAATACCAGCATAGTCAGTATAAAAAAATGCATCGGCTTAATCCATCTCAGCATGTCAGAAACAGTCGAAAAAAATTGCTTACCCATGATTATTAACATTAGAGATTCAATTCTTAAGGTAAGAAAATCTGTTCATTTTGGTCGCGGGAAAACAGACTACTTATAAAAATAGATGAGTTCCTTTTTTTACCCCGCTAACGTGTTCATCATCTCAAAGAATGAAATTCCACTATTCTTATCATTTATCCTTTGGCAGCAACTTATTAAGTGTATAACAGATAAGATTATTCTCAAGTGTTTTACCCTGAATACTTTTTATATGCTGCATCTTTAATTCATATATAAAACCGGCTTGCAAATCATCAAGCGACATAAAAATCTTCCTGCCATCTTCTGAGAGTTTCAAGCCGGTAATTGTCATTTGTTTTACATCGGTCTGATTAGCGACATCTACTCCTTCATTAATATCTTTCTTTTTATATTCATAACGGTAACGCCTGATGCTGAAGTTTTCGGGTGAAGCTATTGCCGAAGGATCTACCGGTTGAGTAAAAGTCAATTCAAACCCGGTATCGGTAAGCTTCATGGTATAAACATCCATCGGTTGCTCTCCCGTAAAAATAATTCTTTGAATACCGGATTGACCAACCCAGCCCCCAAAACTGACTTTACCAATCCACAGGCTTCCATCTTCCGCAAAAGCAAGGCGGTTGTTACCAACCGTTAATCCATGTCCGTCCATAAATGGCACACAGGCACCCTGAAGCTCGCCCTCTACTTCTTCCAGCATAACCCGTAATATCCGGTCACGATTCATTTCGCCGATAAACAACTGATTGAAAAAAGGGCCAAACTTTCCCTCCGTGATATCAACAACTGGCTGAGAAGGGGAATTTGCCATAATACCCTGTGGAAATTGAACAATGGGTAACGTTCTCATCCTGTTCAACTCTTCCACCTGAGCATCAAAAGGATTTCTGCTCTCCCATTCTTTCGTCCATACAAGACTTGCAGGGTGGCCGTAGAAGCGACCCAGCTTTACATCAAACAACGCGCTGGTAGGTACCCAATCGCTTTGGTTATCCGTTACATACAAATGCCCATCAGGGCTATAACCTAACCCATTGGGAGAGCGAAACCCGGAAGCATAGGGTAATAATTTCCCTTCTCGTGTCAACTGCATGACCCAACCCCTGTACGGCACTACCGAAAACATTTCTTTATGACCATCAATTCCATCCCGACCCCAACGATTAAACTTACCTCTCACAATTGAACGAATTCCGCCACCGGAGGACGCAGTATTCAGTGCAAAGTATAAATTGCCTTCCCGGTCCTCAACCGGACCGTAATTAAACTCATGATAATTACCGGACATTCCGAAATCATGCGCCGCACTTTCATATACATCTCCCTCACCATCACCGTCCGTATCCTTAATCCGTGTAAGTTCTGAAAACTGCATCACCAAAACCTCCCTATCACTCACCGCATGTATTCCCAACGGAAGCAACAAACCTCTGGCAAATAATTTCCATTCCTTTGTTTTTGGATGATAAGTCATCACTTCACCCCGCATAAAACAAGCTACCAACCTGCCATCCGGCAAAAAATCAATTCCGCCAGTCTGGGGGATTAATCCCTCAGGCGTTTCGATTGTTTCCACTATATAGGAGCCATTTTGCGTACCCTGAGCCTTAACTATCAGACAATAAGAAAAACACAAAACAACAATGGTTATCGTAGCGACAATTTTTCTGTACATAGTCTTGTATTTATAATAATCCGTCTGTAAAATGAATATTCAATTATTCTTATCATCACTGAAACCCCGTCCTGATTTTTTTAAAATGGTATTATAATTTTCAAAAAATATTTTCTCTTTTTGTCTGACTGTTAGGTCGCATGATAAAATATTTCCTACAGCCTGATAATAAGAGCTGTCCGTACCGAAGAATACGCGATCCTCTCCCAGGGTCTCCACGGCAAAATCAACCATATATCCGCCATTATTACTGCCACCCACATCCACGAAAATATTCGGATAGTCTGCAAACGCTTTACAGGCATATTCCCAATCTCCACCGCCACCAATATGGGCATACTGAAACATCGCTTCCGGATATCGCTTAGCTACTTCCGCAAAATCCTCAGGCACGGAAATGGTGGGTGTATTATGAACATCATATTTCATCCTGTGTCCGCCAACACCTAACTGGCTCTCCCCATGTACATGAATCATCATGCGGTAAGGAATAAATTGCTCAATAACGGGATACACAACCGGGTCATTAATCTTGAACTGGTTGTGCAATTTCAAACCCACCATTCCCTCTTCTATACAGCGTTTCATTTCATCAACCGATTCTTTAAAAAAGAAGGGCGACAAAGTAAATTGCCCTCTCAACCGTTCAGGGTATCTTTTAACTGACCTGATGACCAAATCATTATATTTCCTGATTTCTTCCGGTGTTCTACCCATCTCTCTGGCTATGGGTACAGACAGAATTAATTTTTCGATGCCCAATCGGTCTGCAAAGTCCATTTGTTTTCGGGCTATTCCTTCATCTGCGTAGGCATTGGCATAAGCGTCAATTTTCCGGTATCTCATCACCTCCCGCATCAATGAATAAGGTGAAGTGTTGCGATAATTACTATTTTCTTCCCCGACGAACGGCACAGATAACTCTTTCCCCACCGCCAACGAAGATGCCGCCAGCACAGTATTTTGAATAAATTTCCTTCGATGTGATCTTACTGTCATGAAATACTTTATTCAAATTGGGAGGTTAAGAATCAATGATTCACAACCCGGTTACTTCTTTTTATATTTATAGGCCAGGTAATAACTTGTCATCGTAACAGAAAATGATTCCGCCTCCCGGGGGCTAAGCTCCAGATAATTACCATTCTTTTTTCCCGCAGAAAATTCATACTCTATGGAATCCTCTTCTTCGTTCAATAAGAAACGGACCGGTACTGATGACTGAGGAATCCGGAAATATCGGATCAATCCGTTACCATCGGGCTTCTCCCGGATTAATTCAAAAATATCCGTATCGTCCATCCGGTAATGAAACTCCGGATATTGATTGACGAGACGATATCCCAGATATTTAATTGAAACCGTTTTCGTATCCTTGCTACCCAACCTGATGGGAAATTCATGATCACCTTCCCAAAAGATATCTCCCAGGATTTTTGCCGACGCATTAAAATGCCCTTTCCACAAATCGCTCATATCCAGGAAATCGCCTTTCCAGGCTTTTCTCATCCTGCAATTTTCTGTATCCCAAACATACGATAGCCGTTGCGGAAGATGGGCTGCTATGACAGCCGGGCTAACACCATCAATCATGGTATGATACCAGTAAGGAGGTACAAGCTCGTAGGGATGAGGGCTTTTTATGGCACCAACGACTTCACTGGCTTTCCGTGAATCGTCTGATTGCTTTTTTTTCTCCGACAGAGAATCTTTCCCTGATTTTGGGTTCCTTAAATTTTGAGCATCAATCTCCTGAATACTTTCATTTCTATTTTTAGCATCTTCATTTCTCCTGGCTTCAGGCAGATGGGTGTCCTTCCGAATGTCAGGCATATAGCCTTCTTTCATCACGTACATCGCACCATACATTACAAATCCGTGACCCGGATACGTACACACATAAGGATAGACACCCGGAGTCTGGGGTGCGACAAAAATAACGGACTTCTCCTGACCGGGGGAAATCACCGGTATAAACCTGAGCACATCTTCTCCCGGCGGTACATAATTCAACTGCGGACCTTTCTCTGCTAACTGCATCGCGGCGTTGACCACCTTCAACCGGGAGCCTGGTTTTGTAATCACCAGATTGTGAGCCATGTCGTCTTCATTCTTCA
>JACFNM010000033.1:5389-19209 GCA_019454915.1 Chitinophagaceae bacterium | reverse complement strand
ACCGGGTCAATCTTTGGTGTCATCTTTGGCGCTTCTACCGTTTACCTCGCGCTGAAAGCTGGTCTGACGGTATCCGCATCAATACCCATCGCCGTTATGGCTATAACATTGAGCCGGCTGTTCCTGAAAACCACTATTCTTGAAAACAATATTATTCAGACAACGGGTTCTGCGGGGGAAAGCGTTGCTGCCGGTGTGGTCTTTACGCTACCCGGATTCCTGTTCTTAAGCGACCCGGCCAGCGAAGATTACTTCAGTTATCTCACCATCCTTACGCTTGCCGTTTTGGGAGGTATCCTGGGCGTATTGATGATGATCCCCCTGAGGAGACCATTGATTGTAAAAGAACATGAAACGCTCCCCTATCCGGAAGGCACAGCCTGCGCAGCGGTTTTGAAAGCCGGAGAAAAAGGGGGTGATTTTGCAAAGACTGCCTTTACCGGAGTTGGGTTCGCATTGGTGTACGCCTTCCTCCAGAAGATAGTACACGTGATAGCGGAGACTCCATCCTTCATGACCAAACAGGTGAACAAGTTTCTGCCTTCTGCAAAACTAAGCGGTGAGATCACCCCCGAATACCTTGGCGTGGGGTATATCATCGGGCCCAAAATAAGTGGTGTACTGGTAGCCGGCAGTGTGCTCGCTTCCTTTGCCCTCATTCCCTTGTTAGCGACACTGGTACCCCCGGACGCTATTGCTGCACAATTGGTGAAGTTAGGGCTGCTCACTGACGTGAGTGTAAGTGGCGGCAGAGGTGGCTGGAATGCCGACACACATACGTTTGCGGATTTCTCCAGTGCTATCTACTGGGCATATATTCGTCAGATCGGCGCGGGAGCTGTAGCAGCAGGCGGGTTTATTACGCTTGTGAAAACCATGCCGACCATCATCGCTTCTTTCAAGGGTAGTATCGGTTCGCTGAATAAAAATAATTTCGGCACTGAAAGAGCCGCCTCGCGAACCGAAAGAGATTTAAACATGAAAGTGGTAGGATTCGGCAGTCTCGGTCTGGTTGCTATTGTCTCTCTGTTACCCTTTATACCAGGAGATAATATCGTGAGCAGGATTCTTGTAGGCGTACTTATCGTTGTGTTTGGCGCCCTGTTTGTAACGGTGTCGTCCCGGATTGTCGGGCTTATCGGTTCCTCCAATAACCCGGTATCCGGAATGACGATTGCCACTATCCTGGGAACCTGCCTGATTTTTATAGCTGCCGGCTGGACCGGAAAGTTTTACGAGCCGATGGTATTAGTGGTGGGTGGTATGATATGTATTGCCGCCGCAAACGCCGGCGCCACTTCACAGGATCTGAAAACCGGCTATATCATCGGCGCTACACCCCGGTACCAGCAAATGGCGCTGTTCATCGGCGTTATTGTATCGGCATTAGCAATAGGCGTGACCATTAAAGTTCTGGATACGCCCACACCGGAAATGGTAGCACAAGGCATTCATCATGCCATCGGGCAAAGCACGTATGCAGCACCACAGGCTACGCTGATGGCAACCCTTATTAAAGGGGTTTTATCTTTCAACCTGGACTGGCAGTATGTTTTAGTAGGCGTGTTCATCGCACTGGTAGTGGAACTCTGTGGAATAAAGGCGCTTTCTTTCGCAATCGGCCTTTACCTGCCATTAGCCACTACCCTACCCATCTTTATTGGCGGGGCTATCCGCGGATTAGCAGACTGGCGCGCAAAACAAAAAGGAGAGACGCTAAGCCCTGAAGAGGAAGACCTGGGTAAAGGAAATCTATTTGCCACCGGACTGGTAGCAGGCGGCGCCCTGGCAGGCGTGATAGTCGCTTTTCTGGCAGCAAACGATAGTATCGCCAATGGATTGAAATATGTCAATTTCGCAAACCGAATCAGCGATATACTTGGTGGCAGCTTAGCTTACGAAATTTTGGGTGTTATCTTCTTCGCGCTGTTAGGTAGCATATTATATAAAGTGGCAAGAGAAAAATAAATACAACAAAACAAGCAATGTTAACTTACTACCTCAATCATATATGACACCATTTACATTAACGACTTTTGTTGCTGGTTGTATTCTGAGCCTGATAGGAGGAATAACGATTTATTACCCTCCCAAAAAGATTAACAACATATATGGATACAGGACAAAAGCCTCTATGCGTAACCAGCAAACCTGGGAGGAAGGAAACCGGTATTGCTCAAAGCAAGTGTTGTATTGCGGTCTCATTCTGCTGACCATTGGCATATTGTCTGTCCTCTCATCTTCTATAGGAAAAACCAGTATCCATATCGCCACCATACTCACGATAATTCTTTCGATTCTGCCCGTCCTGTCAACCGAGATACATTTGAAAAGGGTATTTGATAAAGAGGGTAACAGAAGAATAGAATAAGCAGATTAAACGCCTGTATGAAATACAAACACGATAACAAAACTAATTCCGCGATAAGACGGGTATTACACCCGACGAAGCACTTCCAAAAGGATAAAACATCTTACGTAATGAACAAGATATGCTTTCTCTTTCTGGCAATCGGCTTATTCTGCTTCAAAACTTATAGTCAATCCGCCACCGAAAAAGCGATTCTAAAGATATTGGATAATCAAACTCAATTCTGGAACCAGGGAGACCTCGATAATTTTGTGCTGGACTATTGGAACAATGACTCCCTGATGTTTATAGGCAGCAGCGGTGTTGTTTACGGATATGAAAACACCATCAGGCGTTATAAAAATACGTATAGTGATACAGCTAAGATGGGCAAACTGCATTTTGAGGTTGTTCACCTGCAAAGACTCTCATCCAAATATTACTTTGTAGTGGGCAAATGGTTCCTGAACAGGAGTATAGGAGATATTAACGGACACTTTTCCTTACTCGTCCGTAGGATAAAAGGTAAATGGAAGATAATTGCGGATCACAGCAGTTGAACCCGTCGGTATAGATATTCCTTTCATTTAAACCATACCCGGTAGAAGTAATAAAGCACTCCGGAAAAACTGATCACAAACCAGGAATAAAATGCCCAGTTGAAACCATTGAATGAACCCAGTATTAGCGCCCATTCTAAATTCAACCCAAAAAATATAGTAATCATCGCCCAGATTATCAGAACGCCTATCATCTTCAGCATCTTCCTGACCACCGTTCTCATTTGAGGCTCGGTATGATTATTCATATTGAAGCATTTTAGGTTTTCAATTTATCAGCAACTTACTAAAATCTGTGGACTCGCCGTTGAAAACATTAAAATCCACTTTAGCCCGGACACCATTGACCCGGCCGGTCTCGCTGTGTTGCCAGAATATCCACGGTCTTTCGATGCGGGGCTTATTCGGCTGCAGATAATGCGCCACCCACAAAGGATATTCATCAAAGGCTTCTCCTAAATACTGATTGTAGAAATCAACATTCGTGTATATAATCGGCTTCACCTTATAATGACGCTCAATGGTATGAATCCACTCCCACACCCTCAGGCGCAGATCCGCCGGCTTCACCCGATACAGTTTTTCAACATCGAGTACCGGGGGCAAGTCTCCCGGCTGCAGGTTTACCTGGGCAATAAAATTCTCCGCCTGTTTTACGCCACTTTTATTGGGTAGAAAAAAATGATAGGCTCCCCGATGTATTCCTTCTTCGCCGGCCTTATTCCAGTTGCGCTGGAATAACCGATCCACTTTAGTCAGTCCTTCCGTTGCCTTGATGAAAGTGAACCTCAAACGCATATCCTCCACCTGCATGGCGCTCACTTCTTTCCAGTCTATAACATCCTGATGATGGGAAACATCTATGCCATGAATCGTATAATGAACAGGAATATCAATTCCAAATGCTGCATACCGGACAAAATGAGTACGGTACGCCTTCCATTGTGCATAACCGTAAATTGCACCCGCGGCGGCCAGCGACAGGATGGTGACCACCAGGAAAACTCTCCATGCAGGAATCGTTTTTTTCTTCCTTGCCATTTGGATTTATATACAAGAAACCAAGAAGTAAACTGCAAAGCAAATTTAAAAACCGTCGTTAGGCCAATACTGACCCGGAACCATACATCTCCAACCGCAGTTCCTTCACCCGCTCATCTGCCAGGTATTCATCGAAGGTAGTCAGCCGGTCAATAGCTCCCGCCGGCGTAATCTCTATCACCCTGTTGGCTACGGTTTGCATAAACGTATGGTCGTGAGAAGTAAGCAAAACAACGCCCTTAAAATTACTCATGCTTTCATTAAATGCCTGAATACTCTCCAAATCGAGATGATTGGTGGGTTGGTCCAGGATCACCAGGTTCGGATTTTGAATCATCATACGGCTAATCATACATCTTACCTTTTCTCCTCCACTGAGCACACTGGTCTTTTTCAATATCTCATCACCACTAAAAAGCATCTTACCCAAAAATCCCCTCAAAAACGGTTCATCCACATCCGTAATATTAGCCGGAACAAACTGCCTTAACCATTCCATCAGGCTGATATCCTTCTGCTCAAAAAAGGCCGCATTGTCATTGGGCAAATAAGCTTTTGTGATGGTAGTACCCCACTCATATTTCCCGCTGTCTGCTTCCATCCTATCATTGATAATTTCAAAGAAGGCTGTAAGCGCCACATGGTCCTTTGAAACGAAAGCAATCTTATCTCCCTTGTTTACCGAAAAGCTGATGTCACTGAACAGTACCCGCCCGTCTTCGGATTTTTTAGAGAGCTTTTCTACATTCAGAATCTGGTTGCCCACCTCTCTTTCGGGTTTAAAAATAATGCCCGGATAACGCCGGTTAGAAGGTTCGATTTCCTCGATCACCAATTTTTCCAATGCCTTCTTACGGGAGGTGGCCTGCTTGCTCTTTGAAGCGTTGGCGCTGAAACGGGCTATAAAATCCAGTAAGTCTTTACGTTTATCCTCCATCTTCTTATTCTTGTCCGATAACTGGCGCAAAGCCAACTGGCTGCTTTCATACCAGAAACTATAGTTACCGGTATAGATTTTAATTTTTTGGCGATCTACATCCGCCACGTGGGTGCACACGGCATCCAGAAAGTGACGGTCGTGGCTCACCACTATCACGATATTTTCGTACTCTGCCAAAAAGTTTTCCAGCCAGCCGATCGTTTCCACATCCAGGTCATTAGTAGGCTCATCTAAGATCAGGATATCCGGATTGCCAAATAAAGCCTGCGCTAATAATATTCTCACTTTCAAGGAGCCGGGTAGTTCCTTCATCAATTTCTGATGCATATCTTCTCCCACGCCCAATTCACTCAACAGCGTAGCCGCGTCACTTTCTGCGGTATAGCCACCCATTTCGCCAAACTCTCCTTCCAATTCGCCTGCACGCATGCCGTCTTCTTCAGAAAAGTCTTCTTTTGCATAAATGGCATCCCGTTCTTTCATCACTTCCCACAACTTTTTATGCCCCATCATCACCGTCTCCAGGGCTGTATTTTCATCAAACACGAAATGGTTTTGCTGTAAAACCGCCATCCTTTCGCCGGGAGTAATGTCTATTGTTCCCCGGGAAGGCTCCAATTCACCCGAAAGGATTTTTAAGAACGTGGACTTCCCCGCGCCATTGGCGCCAATCACCCCATAACAATTCCCTTTAGTAAAGTTGAGGTTCACCTCATCAAATAACACCCTTTTCCCAAACGACAGGGATACATTATTCACTGTAACCATTGCAGCTTCCTCTTAATTTATTAACTTTTTTGAAATAGAGCCGCAAAGGTACGATTAATAGCCCAAGAGAAGAAGCGGCTAAGCTGATCTTGCAAGCCGGCTGTATAATTGACGCCCATCCACTCCACTGTCATTTCCATTAATCGGCAGTTTCTTTGTTTTCGTCGAATGGAAAAATGAGCACTTTAACCCCGCTTTGCGGCAGGAACGTTTAACCTGTATCAACACGGGCAATCCAGTCCTTGTCATAACACGTTGCTCATCACCAACTTAAGTATTTTACCTCATACACGAATAAATGTATACGCCATCATAAATAAGTGTATCATTAGTCTAAAATAAGTAATAACTCTTATAAGACGGCGTTTCTTTGCAGCGTAATCATCTTGTAGTGTTATGAAAAAAATTATACTCTTTACAAATATGCTGTTTGCCCTGGTCTCTGTATACAGCCAAAAGTGTACACCTGCCGGAGATCAGACTACCTACGGAACCGGTAATGTGTGGATAGGTTATGCCTATAAAAACAAAAACCTCAATAACTACCGGGGATACGTAAATGAAGGAACCGCAGCGAGTCCCAACTTCGATCAGAATTTTGGCGGTGAAAATGTTGATTATCCAACCCATGGCTGTCCGGTAAACACAAACAAATTCAGCATACGGTATAAACTGTCCAAATACTTTGCTTCGGGGACCTACTTGTTTACGATAGGCGGCGATGACGGTTTCCGGCTAAGCCTCGACGGCGGTGCTACCTGGGCTATCAATGCATGGGTTGATCAATCGTACACGGTAAAGACTCTTACTATTGCTCTCAGTGGTACGTATAACATGATATTAGAATATTATGACCAGGGCGGAGCCAACAGAATTAGCTTTTCTGTAGTTGCGCTATGCAATGGTTCAGAAGATGCGAACACGTATGGGACGGGCAATACATGGAACGGATACGTATATGATGGGATCAACTTCAATATCTATTCCGGCATGGTTCATGAAGGTTCTTCAACCAGCCCCGACTTCGATGAGAATTTTGGAGGAGATAACGTCTCTTATGCTACGAGTGGTTGTTCAGTACAAACTGAAACCTTTAGTGTTCGTTACCGGCTTACCAAAACTTTTGCTCCCGGCACCTATATGTTTACGGTTGGCGGAGATGATGGCTACCGGCTAAGTATAGATGGGGGCAATACCTGGATTATCAACAACTGGGGGCTCCATTCTTACACTACCTCCAATAGCAGCGCCTCGCTCAATGGTAGCTACGACATGGTACTGGAATATTATGAAAATTCAGGCGCCAACAGGGTCTCCTTTTCCATGAGAACGCTTTCTATTCTGCCTGTTATCCTGGAGTCGTTCACGGCGGTAGAACGGGAAAGTACAGTACAATTAAAATGGGATATTTCATCCAATAGTGACCTGCACAGGTTTGAAGTGGAAAAAAGTACAGACGGACAGTCCTTTTCGGCCATCGGCAATGTATCGCCAAACAACAATTCTGTCACTCAATACAGTTTCACTGATCAGGCTCCCATCCGGGAAATCACCTACTATCGTTTAAAAATAACCGGTAAGAACGGAATTTCCACCTATTCTCGACCGGTAACTATCCGTCCAACATCCAATTCAGGAAATAATCTGAACGTTTACCCCACAGTTGTGAGGGGCAATTCTTTCTTCCTGACCAGCAGCAACAGCATCCGCAATGCGGTAGTAACGGTTACGGCATTAAACGGAAAAGTAATCGCCAGGCAAAATGCGGGAAATATTATTGCCGGGCAACCGGTCAGTGTTTCTACAAATGCGGCAAATTACGGTAAGGGCATTTATTTGGTCACCTTATCGGGTAGTGATTTCGAAAGATCAACAGGTAAAATCATCATCCCATAAACATAGGCCAAAGCCGGTGGTGAGCAAGTTTTCATTACGGCCGTCCACCGGCTGATTGGTGAGACGTCTATATAATGGATTCAAATTACCAAAAATCAGCCCTGCCACCCGTTATCGCAGTTTAATACTCTCTAAAACCAGCTGCCTATCCACGCCGGGCTCACATTATCTCCCAGGCTTCTTTTTCTACGTTTCACTCCAATTCGCTGACGAATCATCGTATAGAAGGTGAGCAACATGAGAAGAATCGTGAAAGGCGGAATTCCCAGCATCGAAATCCATTTACCCCCGAATTGTCTGCGCATCGGCCTCCTGAGCCTTTCAGCTATAATATACATGCTCGGCACAATGATCAGCGTCATAAAGAATGCAAAGATCAACCCGAAGATGATCGTCCAGGCCAGTGGTTTCCAGAACTTAGCGCTATCTCCCCCAAAGAAAATATGCGGATTTAATTCAGAAAACAGGCTCACAAAGTTAATATTAAACCCAACCGCTAAGGGGATTAAACCAAAGATAGCCGCCAGCGCCGTAAGTAATACAGGTATGATACGAATTTTACCGGCTTCAATAACAGCCTCCCTTGTTTTCAAACCGCGGCTGCGCAATTCATCAGCAAACTCAATAACCAAAATTCCATTTTTCACCACGATACCCGCCAAACCCACAACGCCCAAACCGGTAAATGCTACAGAGACCTCCATTCCGGTTAAACTAAATCCTATCAGCACACCCACAATACTGAAAACAATTTCCGTAAGAATAATGACCGGCTTACTCACCGAATTGAACTGGAGAACCAAAATGAATAAGATAAGCATCAACGCAATAACCAATGCTTTTAAAAGGAATGCGCCCGTCTCTGCCTGCTGCTGACCTTCTCCTGTCTGTTGAATCGTTACCCCATCCGCCTTACCGGAAAATCCGTCAATATAATTTTTTAACTGCTGATTTACTGCGGTGGGCGTATATCCCTGGGAGGTTAGAACATTTGATCGCAGCGTAATCACCCGCTTCTGGTTTTTACGCTTAACGCTACCCAGCGTATTGGTATAATCGAGGGTTACCAATGAACTAATCGGCACATTCTTAATAGCGCCCCCCATGGCCATATCCCGGAAAGTAACGTTCATATTCATCAAATCCGTCAGGCTTTTTCGTTGCACTTCACTGTTTCGAAGTTGAATTTTGTACTCATCTTCTCCGTCTTTTATCTTTGACACTTCCTTGCCAAAAAGCGCCGTTCTGATTTCCATGCCTATCTGGGCAGACGAAACACCTTCTATCAGCGCCCTCTCCCGGTTCACATGAATGGTGATCTCCGGATTCGTAAGGTCCACATCCATCTTCAGTTCCTCCACCCCGGGCACCTGAATGGAATCCAGATAATTTTTTAAGGCTACGCCCGTCTTTATGAGCTTATCAAAATCATCACTCGCTATCTCAATATTTACCGGAGGGTCCGTAGGCGGACCGGTCGTTTCCTGGCCCACTGAAATCTCTGTGCCCGGAATCCCCCGGATAACATGACGGATGGAATCCAGCAAGGCCGAAGTAGACGCCCCGCCTCTTTTTTCAAATTCTACAAACGAAACCTGTATCCTTCCCAATTTAGCGCCAACAGCCACATTGGCAATCACACTTTCAACAATAGGATTCTTCTTCCCGTTTTCCATACCCAGCACTTTATATACCCGCTGCTCTAATGTCCTTGTGATAGAATCTGTATACTTCACATCGGTGCCTACCGGCAATTTCAAATAAGCATAGACAAAGTTGGGGTCTGATTTAGGAAAGAAAACAACGGGTACCCGCTGGGTCTTTACCGCCAACCCAAAAATCAGAAAGCTCAGTACCAGTACACCAAATGTTCCTAAAAGCAGATACACAGGACGCCAGCCTTTCAGCGCCCAGCGAAGCAGGGATTCGTAGTGCGACATGATCCAGGGCAATACCTTGTTTTGAAAAGCATGGATCAAATCATCCAGCACATACCGGTTCAATAGGATAAGCAACATGAAAAACAACAACAGGTTGCCCCAAAAAGTAAATCCTGAAAAATCCAGCACAATACCGGCTGCTATGGCTACCCAGAAAAAAGGCTCTTTGAAAATCGCTGATTTCGCTTTTTGCCCTTCTCCTTCCGGATGGTTCATGAAATCCACGGCAAATACCGGGTTCATGATAAACGCCACGATAAGCGATGCCGTCAGGGTAAAGATGAGCATCGCCGGCAAATAAATCATGAACTTACCGATTAACCCGGGCCAAAACAGGAGCGGAAAGAAGGGCGCCAGCGTAGTGATGGTCCCCGAAAAAACCGGCACAAATACCTCACCCGCCGCCATGATGGCGGATTTTTCCGAGGTCAGCTTTCCCTTCGCCTGCATAAATATGCGGTGGGTATTTTCTATAACCACAATGGCATCATCCACTATAATCCCCAAGCCAAAAAGCAAAGCAAACAAAACGATGAAGTTCAGCGTAACATTGGTGCCCGTCACAATATCTGCTGCCGGTAAAAACACAAAAGCTACGAACATACTGAGCGGTACCGACAACGCCACAAAAAAGGCATTGGTTACCCCCATAAAAAACATCAGGATAATCAATACCAGTACAAAACCTATAACAATGGAATTTACCAAATCATCAAACGAATGTTTTGCATTCTTGCTTTGATCAGCCGTTATTACAATGTTCAAATCCTGAGGAAACTCATTCTCCTGCATTTCCTTTACCACCTGCTTCACTGCATCTGCCGTTTCAATCAGGTTTTCACCTCCCCGCTTGATGATGTTCAGGGTAATCACATTTTCCCCGTCCAGCCTGGCATAACTCTCTCTTTCCTTCGTGGTATCTTTAATAACAGCGATATCTTTTAAGTAGATAGCCGCACCCGTCGGACCCCTCACGATCACCTTTTCAATATCCTCCGCAGAACGAAACTGGCCTTTGAGCTGAAGCGTACGTTTCATATTGCCTACCTCCAGTAACCCTCCGGAAATATCCATGTTTTCCCGAACTACGGCATTCGCGATATCATCAAACGTGATATTGGCGCTGCGCATGCGGTAATTATCCACATTGATTTGAAATTCCCGTTCCGGCGCACCCACGATATCCACCCTGGTAATCTGAGAAAGTTCTTCCAGCTTATCCTGCAGGTCATCAGCATATTTTTTCAACCTCATCTCGTCATAGTCACCGCTAAGATTTACATACATGATCGGCAATTCAGACAGACTCACTTCCATTACCGTAGGCTCCTCCGTCAGGTCGGTGGGCAGATCCTTTTTTGCTTTATCCACCGCATCTTTGACCTTCTGCACCGCCACATCAATCTCCACGTTGGTCTCAAACTCCACTACAATAGCTGAATAGTCCTGGTAAGACGTACTGGTCGTCTTCTCAATCTTGACACCCGTGATACCCTTGATTTGCTTTTCAATGGGCTGGGTCACCAGGTTTTCAATATCACGTGGAGAGTTCCCCACATATATTGTTTGAACATACACCGTGGGTATAACCACATCCGGGAACTGTTCTTTGGGTAAAGTAACAAACTGGAAAATACCCATCGCACTGATAAACAGCATCAACAAATAAACAGACGTCCTGTTTTTGATACTCCAGGTGGTGGGCTTAAACTCTTTAAATTTATCAGTCAGGTTTTCTAAAGCACTCATATAAAATCGTGTTGAAAAACTTCATAATTCTTTTTCACAGGCAACGCAACATCTTCTTTCCCGGTATGCGTGGCTTACCGGGAACTACCTTATTGACCCGGCTTCACCGGCAAGCCAACGGATGCAAAGAAACATACTCCGCTCCGCCGGTACTCACCTTGCTAATTTGTAGTAAGCGGCTGTCCTTCATACAAACCCTGAAAACCTCCCGTGATCAATTGATCGCCGGGATTCAATCCGGAAAGCACTTCCACTTTTTCTCCATATAATTGACCAATTTCGATGGAGGCTTTATGCGCTACCCATTTTTCGTTTTGCTTAATCGCTATCATCACAAATTTTCCCTTATCATCACTTTGCAAGGTATTGACCGGAACCGTAATAACGTCTTGTGCAGTATAATCCTGGATTTTTACGATTGCGATCTGATTTGCACGCAATAACTTTCCGGAAGGCAACGGGGCTTCTATATAAAAAGAGCGGCTAATCGGATCAATCAACTTACCGGCAACAGACACTTTGGTGGTAACCGTATTCTCCCCGCCCTCCGGAAACCTGACCAGCACGGGGCTACCGACTCCAATCCTGCCCTGATAATTTTCAGGCACCTGGGTTACTATCTTCAAATCTCTATTATTCACCAGACGTATCTGGGGTCCCCCCTGAAAAAACTCTCCTACCCTCACATTAAGAGTCTCCACCACCCCGGGCATCTCTGCATATACATTCGAGAAGGAAGCCTGTTCTTCTACGGTTGCCAACTGCTTTTCAAGTGATGTAACATTATTCCTGGCGCCTAATAATTGCACCTCAGTTCCAATATTCTCATTCCATAAATTTTGCTGGCGCTGAAGAATATCTTTGGCATAATCTAACTGTACCCTCAACTGGTCAATCTGCTTCTGAACCATCGCATCATCCAGCTTCAGCAGTAATTGTCCCTTTCTCACCTCTTCGCCCTGTTTCACATAAATTGCCTTCACCAGTCCACCCTGACCGCGGGGCGCCACATAGGCCACATTATTGGCATCTACCCGTCCCTGTAAATCAATAAAGTGGGTAAAACTACCGGCCTCCAGAGATTCCATCGCTACTAATTTTGCGTTCTCCTTTTTCGCACCTGGATCCAGTTGAATAATCTCCTTTTCCAATGCCTCTATTCTGTCGGTCAGCGACTTTTGCTCCGCCTTCATCTTCTCCAGCCTGGCTTTTTTCTCTTTCAGGCTTTTGGCTCCTTTATCCGGTGTAGTACTGCCGCATGAACTCAAAAACAGTAATACCGATACAGCAGCGACAGCTTTTAAAATATTTTTCATAAAACGGTTTTTATACATTGTGTTTATAAGTAGTAAATGATTTGCGTTTATAATTTACCGGTTGCCTTTTCATAATCTACTCTGGCGATAATTGCGTTATAGACAGCATTGATATAATTGGTTTGAGCCGCTTTCATGTCTGTTTGCGCCTGGGTAATCTCCGTATTTGATCCCATGCCGGCCTCGTACTTTTTCTTCGTCTGTTGAAAGACCTTTTCTGCCAACTTCATATTCTCCTTTTGAAAATCGAGCGTAGAAATCGCCGTATTCAAATTATTCTTTGCCGTTTCAATCTCGCTATTGATATTAATCTTCAAGGCTTCCAACTGGTTTATATTCTGCTGTAGCGTCAGTTGGGCTTTGGCAATTTTGGCATTTGTCGAAAATCCGCTGAAAATAGGAACATGGATCTGGAATGTAATGGCCGACATACCAAACCAGGCGCCATCGCCCAAAAAATCAAATTTGGTCCGCTGCGCATTTTTATTATAATACCCGTTCAACGACAACGTGGGTATCTTCGACAGCTTATACCGCCGAACATCATACTCTGCAAGCGTGATACCGAGATTGGCGTACTGATAATCTCTCCTTTGGTTATAGTCAAAATCACCCAACTCCAATATTCCTTCCTTTATCTTTTCATCCGTCAGCGAATCCGTCAGCACGAGAGAATCCTTCACCGGCATGCCCATCAATAGTTTCAAGCCGAGATATCCATTACTGATTTGATTGAGCGCTGTCGTCTTTTCTGTATGCAGGTTCGCCAACTGAACCGCTATTTTATCCAAATCCAGCTTCTCCGCAAATCCATTCTTTTGCATGATATCCATATCCCTTCGAAGATCATTCAACAGGGAGATATTGGCATCTAATAATTCAATCTGAGTTTTGGCGGCCAATAATTGATAATACACTTTGTACAGGTTAGCACGAATCGTTTCTTCGGTTATTTCCGCATATTTCTCTGAGAACTGCATCAGTGTCTTTCTCGCCTGTAAGCCTACAAAAACCTGCCCGTCAAATAATATCTGGCTCAGAGATATACCTGCCGTCGATCCCCAAGCCACACCAAAAGCCATCTTGATATAGGTACCCGGAGCGCCACCGACAAACTCGGCGGGAATAAGGCTTACCGGAAGTTCCGCATTATAAACCAGGGAAAGATTGCCTCCAATCTGCGGATAAGCCGCTCCGGTAAACTCCCGGTTCGTTTGAGCCTGTATTTGGATCCCCAACATGGCATTCTTTACCTGCACG
>JACFNM010000033.1:0-5379 GCA_019454915.1 Chitinophagaceae bacterium | reverse complement strand
CATAATCAAGCGCCTCCTGTATTGAAAACGTATGAATCTCCCTGTTGGAATTTTGCTGTGCGTGAACCGTAAAGGAAGTCAAAACCACGCCTATAATGAGGGATACCTCTCGTATTATCCACCCTTTTGTCCGTTTTCTTTTCATTTCGGTGATATGCATTACTATAAAAGACAAATACTTCCTGATTAATTTCCCGTATTGCATTAATCTTTTTTATTTCTTCGTTTTAATAAATAGCGTTCCACCATTCTTCTGCCCTTAGCGGTAGTAATACCGCACATAAACTGCACCGTCAACTCATCCACGATGGTACTTAACTGAAATTTACCTAAGGGATAATACTCCGGGTTGAATACCGAAAAGATGGAAGCCAGCCTGAAACGTGAGATGATATCTGTATTAATCTCCGGGCGATACAACTGATTCTCGATACCCTTCTCCAAATTTTCCCGAACCATTCTGAACAAAAAATTATTCCTGTAGTCATCTATCTTTTTATAGGCCGCCGGATGGTATTTCTGTAAGTCGTATATAATGGTGGGATTCATCGTATTGAACACGTCAATAAACATTTCGGTTGCCATAAAGATTTCCTGCACGGCGTTCTCGCTTCGTTCCCGGTGAATCCTGCTTTCTTCCACACTTTTAGAAATCACTATATCTATAACATTGTTCACCAGTGCGTCCTTATCAGCAAAAAACTGATAGATGGTTTTCTTGCTCATGCCGAGCTGAGATGCTATTTCATCCATGCTCACGCTCCGGATTCCGTACCGCATAAACAAGTCATAACCCTTTTGTACTATCCTTTCCTGTACCTCCATAGCTTCAAAATCGGCGGCAAAACTATGAAAACTTTGTTCGTTACCAAAGTTTCCATTTATTTTTATCATTTTTTTTGAAAGACGGCAAAATGATTACCTTACCCGATATTTGAGTGGAGTATCAGCACCATTGCCTGGCGGTTTTCCCTTCGGAGAAACCTCAACCCGGTAAAATCCAGTACGCCTCTTATGGTGATTTTGAATAGTTATATTAATTTCATCCTATAATATCCTGCGAATGTCCACAAAGAAAATATTAAGCAAACTCTTACAAATCTTTCTTCAGGGACTTATTATCCTGGCGCCCATTGTGATTACTATATGGGCGCTCACTTCTCTTTTTAATTTTATTGACAGTATTCTGCCGGATATCATAGAGAAATTCTTTCCCGGGTTTTCCGACTATAACTTACCCGGCGTAGGTTTCGTCGTTGCCATTGTCGTCATCTTCCTGGTGGGATATGTCTCTTCTTCTTTTGTTGTGGGAAAACTGGTAGAGCTGTTCGATAGCATTCTTCAGAAAACTCCCGGCATAAAAATCATTTATACCACCGTTAAAGATTTTTTTGAGGCCTTTGCCGGCAACAAGCGGAAATTCGACAAGGCTGTATTGGTGGCCATAGAATCGCCCGATATCTGGCGAATAGGCTTCGTAACCCGCGAAGAAATTGAAGAGTTCGGACTACACGAGTACGTAGCCGTTTATGTTCCACAATCTTATGCCTTTGCCGGGCATCTCTATTTCGTCAAGAAAGAGAGGGTACGCAGGGTAACCGACTTAACTTCTGCCGACGCCATGAAGTTCGCCATTTCGGGCGGCGTGACGACGATTGATGAAGATACGGCGGCGAAGAATGGGTAAAGAGATGTCTTCCGGAAGACCAAACAGATGAAAGAGAAGCCCTCCTGCGATTAGAAATACGACGTATACTGTCTCAACGCCGGAATACAACGATTCAATCAAATACCTGCAAAAGACGACTGATGTAGAAATGCAGGTGTGGACGTAGCTTCACACAAACAGCACAACTCAATCAATCTTCACAAAGGCAAAAAGAATTTGTCATAGCCATACCCTCGTTCGAAGGTTTAACAATAGTTGAAGATTCGCTTATAAATGAATATCCGAACGGTAAGTTCATCTTTCTCCCAGTTATACAACGCAATATCCGGAGAAACCAATTGCTTGCAAAAAAACATCACCATTCGGCCAGCCGGACGATCAACCGCTTAACAAACACCGGCAGAGTTCGCAAGAGATTTTTTTTGTTACCGGGAAAGTCATTCGCATGATAAAATGTACTACATTTAAATTTTTCAATTAAGAGTTGATTGATTCCAGTCAAATTATTATTGAGAGTATCCCTAACTGCTGTGTTTAAGCCATATGGATGAGTTCGGTTGATTGATTTAGTTGTTTCCGGTGTCGGGCATCGGATAGTATGCCCTGTATATAACCGGTAATAGAAAAGTAAAAATGTATCATCTCTTAATTTAAAATACATGTTTCGATCCGTCATCACGGGTAGTGGTTCTTTTATCCCAACGCACATACAACGTAACAGTGATTTTTTGCAACAGTCTTTTTATGTTAACGGCCAGCTATTATCCGCTCCTTCAGAGGATATTATAGAAAAGTTCAGACAGATCACCGGCATCAAAGAAAGGAGGTATGCATCCGGAGAGCTTACCGCTGCCGATATCGGTAGCATCGCCGCACAGAACGCGTTGGAAGATAGTGGCGTGAATCCTGAAGAAATAGACCAACTGATCGTCGGACATAATTTCGGAATTATCCAGCCAGGTACCATCCAATCGGTTGCGGTACCTTCTCTTGCCAGCCTGATCAAACATCAATTGGGGATTCGCAACCCTGGCTGTATTGCTTATGATCTGCTGTTTGGCTGCCCCGGATGGCTGCAGGGCGCTATTCAGGCGGATGCATTTTTTAAAGCCGGTATAGCAAAGAAAGCGCTGGTGATCGGTACCGAAACACTCTCCCGTGTTATTGATCCATACGACAGGGATAGTATGATCTTCAGCGATGGCGCAGGCGCCGTACTGATGGAATACACAGACACATCGGTTAACGACCAGGGCATATTATCCGCCAGTATGCAAACCCATGCGCTGGAAGAAGTGAACTATATCGGCATGGCTTCTTCCTGTAATCCTCAAAGCGATCCGGAGGTAAAGCATATGAAAATGAAAGGCCGCAAAGTGTATGAATTTGCCCTAACTCACGTACCGACAGCTATGAAAGAATGCCTCGACAAAAGCGGCGTGCCGGTGGAGAAACTGAAAAAAATATTCATACACCAGGCCAATGAAAAAATGGATGATGCTATCGTAAAACGTTTCTATGAATTATATGATCTTCCGGAGCCTGAGGATGTGATGCCAATGAGCATCCAATGGTTGGGCAACAGCTCTGTAGCCACCATCCCTACCCTGTTTGACCTCGTGAGAAAAAACCAGTTATCGCCACACCGCTTAGAGCCGGGGGATGTAGTACTGTTCGCTTCCGTAGGAGCCGGTATGAATATCAATGCCGTTTGCTACCGGTATTAAGCCGGCTGATTTGACTGCCCGCTTTCAGGATAGCAGCATTTCTTTTTCAGGACTGTTCCGGTTTTCTGCTGCTGGCCAAATAGGCCGGGTTAGTTCTTTTGTGAATAGCCGGGAATACTGGCTACTGTAATTGTCTTTTTGATCAGTTTCTGTATCTCGATCAGCATAGGCTTTTCTTCGCGGCTGCAAATAGATATGGCTGTGCCTGCTGCGCCGGCTCTACCGGTTCTGCCAATACGATGGACATAAGTCTCCGCGGTTTGGGGCAGGTCATAATTGATTACATGACTGAGCTTGTCAACGTCAATGCCTCTCGCCGCAATATCGGTTGCCACCAATACGCGTGTCTGCCGGTGCTTGAATCGTTCCAACGCCGTCTGCCTCTGCAACTGCGACTTATTCCCGTGAATAGCGGCAGCGCTAATGCCCTCTTTGTTTAAAAAACGGCTTAGCTTATCGGCAACGTGTTTCATTTTAGTAAATACAATCACGGTTTCGGATGCCTGGTTGCCAAGCAGGTTGAGCAGCAACGAAGGCTTCTGTTGCTTTTCAGAAAAATACACATATTGTGTTACCTGCTCAGCAGCAGTAGCCACAGGTGTGACTTCAATCCTAACCGGGTTACGCAGTAATGCATGGGTCAGCTTCAGGATTTCCGTTGGCATGGTGGCGGAGAAGAACAGCGTTTGGCGGTCAGCCGGGATATGCCGGATGATCTGTTTAATATCATGTATGAACCCCATATCCAGCATACGGTCCGCTTCATCAAGCACCAGGTACTTTACCTGATTTAAAGCCACGTGTCCCTGGTTCATAAGGTCTTTTAACCTACCGGGGGTAGCGATCAGGATATCTACTCCTGCTCTCAGCTTATCAATCTGCGGCTGTTGCGAAACGCCGCCAAACAGCACGACATGTTTAATGGTCGTATGGGCGCTCAATGATTGAGTATTTTCCGCTATTTGCAAAGCCAGTTCCCTGGTGGGCGCCAAAATCAGCGCTTTTATACAGGGACGCCGTTGCGGATAGTTATCCTCCAGCAGCATTTGCAAGATTGGGATTAAAAACGCGGCCGTTTTACCCGTGCCCGTTTGTGCGCAACCCAGCACGTCTCTTCGTTCGAGTGTGGCGGGTATAGCCTGTTGCTGGATAGGTGTAGCTTTTGAATAACCCTGTTCCGTTATTGCTTTGGATACGGAAGGATGCAGGGTCGTATTTATAAATGACATGAAATTATTAGGTTATTTAAATAGCAGCAACCGGTATACCGCGAGGTACGTTACTGCGTAATGATACAATAGATAATAAATTGAGGAAGAAATTCCCGGAGAGGAATCCGGGGTATAATATACAGCATGGAAGCAAACCGTATTACTACGCATGCTTTATATTGACAAATAGTTTATATACTAAATGGAATGTAGCAGGTTACCAGCGGTTGCTCCGCGGACGGCTTTCTCTTTCTCTCGCTACGGTCACCGACATCTGGCGGCCTTCCACTTCTTTATTGTTCAAAGATTGCATTGCCTTGTTGGCATGCTCGTCAGAGCTCATTTCCACAAATCCAAAACCCCGGCTTCGCCCGGTGTCTCTGTCCCTGATTACTTTGGCAGAAGTCACTTCTCCAAATGGTTCAAAAAGTTGCTTAAGATCCTCGTCCTGCACATGAAAGCCCAGGTTTGATACATACATGTTCATACTAATACATTAAATGATTAAAAAAAGTGTCAGAAGGACTACAGCAAGAGTAAAGAGAAGGAGAAATTGTTACGAAATGAATTGTAAAAATTAAAACCGATCAAGACTAAATGATGAAGAACTTATGCTCACGCTGCAAAGATAGGTATTTATTGCTTCGCATTCATAGGAGCAGCCCATTTAAAAGCAAATTATTACCATTTGGCCTATAAATGAAAAAATGGCTTCATATAAATTATTATATGTGTCCAAAATTGAATAAAAATAGTGATTTTGGAGGGAGAT
>JACFNM010000548.1 GCA_019454915.1 Chitinophagaceae bacterium | reverse complement strand
ATATCGCCGGTACGGATTTCACAATTGGTTTTGATACGGCTGTCAACACGGCCGTTGAATCTATAGACAAGATCCGTGATACGGCCGATGCCCATGATCGGCTGTTTGTGATTGAAGTCATGGGGCGCGACTCTGGATATATTGCTCTTCATAGCGGGATAGCTACCGGCGCGGAAAATATCATGATCCCCGAGCGTTCCACGAACATTGATGAAGTAATCGCTTCTCTGCAGGAAAAAGAAAGAAGGAAAAAACTGGTTAACCTCTTAGTGGTTGCAGAGGGCAGTGAGTTAGGCGGCGGAAATGAATTAGCAAGGTTACTTAAAGAAAAAATGCCAAATGCCGATATTAAAGTATGTATACTGGGTCATATCCAGCGGGGAGGCGCACCCTCCTGTCTTGACCGGGTGATTGCCAGCCGGCTGGGTTATGCAGCCGTTGAAAGCCTGCTGAGCGGAAAGAATGTAAACACCATGATTGGTATCATTAATAATCATCTTCATTTCACTCCCTTGGATCAGGCGGTCAAGGCTGAGCATAAAATTGATTTCGAATGGCTTAAAATCGTGAAGATATTAGCTTCATGATGGCGGAGAATCTTGCTGCTTCAGATAGTTTTCTACCCTCTACACGGGTTTCCTAAAGAAGAAAAGATTGTAACTACCCAAAAATCGCTTAAATAAGATGTCAAAAGATATTTCCAAATATTTGTACCAGCAGATGGATAAGAAGGCCGGAATTGAACATACCTTTCATCGCACCAAAATTGTTGCTACGGTTGGTCCCGCCTGTGATACCTACGACAAACTTCTTGAACTGGTAAAAGCCGGTGTGAACGTGTTTCGACTTAATTTCTCGCACGGGTCACATGAAGACAAGCTCACGATTATTAATCATATACGCAGGATAAACTTAGAACAACCCTACAACATCTGTATTCTCGGAGATTTACAGGGACCCAAACTAAGAGTGGGTGAAATTGAAAACGGCTCGATGACACTTAATGCCGGAGATATCCTGACCTTTACTCACCAAAAATGTATCGGAACCAAAGAAAAGATTTATGTGTCTTATCCCAATTTAGCCGATGACGTGGAGGTGGGGAATAAAATCTTAATAGACGACGGAAAACTGGAGGTGAAGGTAACGGAGATTACAGGGAATAAAGAGGTGAAAGTAAAAGTGACCATGCCCGGCGTTCTCTCCTCCAAAAAAGGTGTTAATCTTCCTGATACCAAGATATCGTTACCCGCGCTTACTGAAAAGGATCTTGCAGACTTAGACTTCATGATTAAAGAAGCGGTTGACTGGATAGCGCTCTCATTCGTGCGTAAAGTGGAGGATTTGAAAATATTGAGGGGCATCCTGGATAAGCACCAAAGCAAGAGTAAAGTGATGGCGAAAATTGAAATGCCCGAAGCCATTCTGAATTTGCGCGAAATTATCCTCGAGTCTGATGGTATCATGATCGCGCGGGGTGACCTGGGCGTGGAAATGCCGGTGGAACAGATACCGCTTATTCAGAAGGATATTATCCGTAAGTGTCTGCACAGGGGGAAGCCCGTAATCGTGGCTACTCAAATGATGGAGAGTATGATGGATCGTATTAAGCCCAACCGGAGTGAGGCGACAGACGTCGCCAATGCCGTTCTGGAAGGAGCGGATGCGGTGATGCTGAGCGGAGAGACCGCTATGGGGCAACACCCGGCACTCGTAGTTCAAACCATGAGAAAAATTATCCTGGAGGTAGAAAAGAAAGAATACCGCTATAACAGGGAAGAGGACCTGAAGCCGCTTCCTCATTCACCATCTTTTTTGAGTGATGCTATTTGTTATAACGCCTGCAAAATAGCTAAAGATGTTAACGCAGACGCACTCATAGCTATGACGCAAAGCGGTTATACCGCTTTCGTTGTCAGCAGCTACCGGCCCAAATCGCCTCTTTATATCTTCACAAAAGAAAAAAGCCTGGTTAACCAACTTAGCTTATGCTGGGGCGTACGGCCATTCTTT
>JACFNM010000547.1 GCA_019454915.1 Chitinophagaceae bacterium | reverse complement strand
GCTCATCACGCCGATTATCGTTACAAATATCCAGGTACCTTTTTCCAATACGTCTGTTGTCTGTTTTACACCCATAAACTGGCTGCTAAATCCGGCAATACTTCCTGATAAGCCTCCACCCTTGGGATTTTGAATTAAAATCAAAAGGCTTAATACTACACTCGCTATAATAATCAATATTAAAAATAGAATGGTCATATCACACTTCGTTTAACTTGGATATTTTGGCTGCAAAATAAGTTCTTTTATCAGGATTAAGCAAACTTAATTTCTGATAAACTTCAGCAGCCTTATTCCGTAATCCCTGGCGGGCGTACACTTCCGCCATGGTCTCGGTAATGATGTCATC
This sequence comes from Chitinophagaceae bacterium, assembly GCA_019454915.1. Lineage (GTDB taxonomy): Bacteria > Bacteroidota > Bacteroidia > Chitinophagales > Chitinophagaceae > Agriterribacter. Next base: position 1,667 of record JACFNM010000547.1, on the reverse strand, counting down.
CGATGTATTAGAAGACTCTGCTATATGTTGAATACTCGACGAGGTTTTTTCATCTATTTCCTGTTCCAGCCTTTCCGGATGGATTTTCTTCATGGTTTTCAGCCATTCCGTAAAACTCCGCAGTTTTTGGCTAAGCTCGTCTTTGGTATCCCCTTCTGTCAATCGAATACCCTGCGATGCGAAGTAATCCACGGCAAACAGCGGTTCAATGGGAACCACAGGCAAATCACCCGCCTCATCCTGAACAGAATTAGCTTCCTGTGAGAGATTTTCATCAGATTTTATTTCGATCTCATCATCCGGGAGTTCTGAATCAGGTTCTCTTTCTTCTGCTTCGGGGATCGCAGCATTTTCTGACAGTTCCTCTTGTTCTTCCTTAATCAACAGGTCATTCAGCCAATGAGGATTATTAAAGAAAATAGCCGTTTTTGCTATTTGTGTTCTGTACTGTTCCGGGTTTGTCTTTTTTATTTTTCTGGAAAGCAGGTATTGTAGCGGTGCAAAAAACGGAAATTGATTACTCAACTGCCTGATTGACTCCACATCTACCTCGCCCGGTTTATCAGTCTGAAAAATTGCTTGTACCAGTTGGTTATAACGCGGAATCATAGACATGAAGATACTGTGCTTTACCAGTTTGAAAATATTTTATTAAAAATATCGTCCGCCATATTCTTTAAAATATCATCCATCAACCGGTTTTGGGCATCCGTAAAACTCATCGTAGCGGAGAACGGAAAATTCCGGGTAACATCGGATTCAAAATTCTTCTTTTCGTCCAGCCTGTTTTTGAAAATAATATGTACGGTTACATTCAGGTTATTACTTGAGGCTTCCTTACCCGATATACCGGAAGTATTCACTGAAAAATCGGTAATATAGCCCCCTATATCATAGTGAGCATCATCACTGTTGACGATGGTTAAGCGGGTTTGTCCCGTTATCTTTTGCCTCAGTTTATCTGTTAACTGGGGGCTTAGCTGCGGATTGATATACCGCGCTCTGTTCTCGATATAATTGACGCTAACTGTTTTTACCTCAGGCGGAATACTTACATCCTTAAACGTGTAATTACAGGTGGCCTGAACAGATACAAGTGCAAGACTAAGCCACAACGCATTTATCCACTGCCGCTTATTCATTGATATCGTATTCTTTAAGTTTTCGATAGAGCGTTCGCTCACTGATTCCCAAATCTAATGAAGCGTCCTTTCTCTTTCCCTTGTGTTTTTTCAAAGCCTTAACTATAAGCTCCCTCTCCTTATCAATAATATTCAGGGATTCTTCCACTTCCTCATGATCATAAATATCATTATCGCTAATCACTACCGGCTGCTGTGGTGGGACCAGTTCCGGGGTAGTGGAATTTTCACGATCAATTTGCGGAAAATCATTCAATAGTGTTTCGGTGGTATAATGCCCCAGCGATTCTACCCGCTGCGGATTTTGCAATATCTCTACAAACATCTTTTTCAGCTCCGTAACATCCTTTTTCATGTCAAAAAAGAGCTTGTACAGAATCTCTCTCTCGTTGGCAAATTCTGCATGCGACACATTCCCGCTGTTCGTTGCCAACACCGGCATTCTGGATGTCTGGTGGTCAGGAAGGAATTGCTGTAATTGCCTCGCAGTTATAGTTTTATCCTGTGCAAGTACGGAAATTTGCT
>JACFNM010000546.1 GCA_019454915.1 Chitinophagaceae bacterium | reverse complement strand
GCCGAAAAAAGGTATTCTTACAATAAATAGATTACAGCATTAATACATTCAGGCAATATGCAGGGCATTACTGCCGAGGAAGTATTTAACCTCTACATCGGTAAATGTGGCCTGCATGGATTTAAGTTTAACGATTTTGACAATTACTATGCCTACAGTAAAGCTAAAAAGGATGTGGAACAGGGGCAATTCTTCACCCCGCCATCTCTTTGCCGCCGTATTATGGAAGCATTGCAGCCGGAACCGGATTTTTTTATCGCCGATCTCACTTGTGGCACAGGTAATTTTTTCAACTATCTGCCGAGGGAACAAAACATCTACGGCTGTGAACTGGACGGCAATGCCTTTGCGGTATGCCGCTACCTGTACCCGCAGGCTAACCTTACCAATGGGGATTTTCTGTATTACCAGCCTGAAACCAAATTTGACCTGATCATTGGCAACCCACCCTTTAACCTGCACACCCACTTAGGCAACAGCCAGTTTGCCTATATCCGTCAGGCTGCCGGTTTACTGCAATATGGCGGCTTGCTGGCCGTGATCGTTCCTCTAAGTTTTTTAGCAGACGATTTTCAGGACAGCCATAACATTGAATGGCTTAATGAACAGTACAACTTTATTACTCAATGCAAGCTACCTGCGGATGCTTTTGATGTTTCTATTGCAACCAAGCTGCTGCTATTGCAACGCAAGGGAGTTACCAATAGCAACACGCCATACACTCCGACCAGCTTTACTGCCTTTGACCAGCAAGAAATATATACCAGCCTGATCGCACCCCTCTATGCACAGCGTAGAGCAGACAGCGCTAAACTGCATTTGCTGTCGGTACAAAACAGTATCCATGATATGGACATGCAATACGCTATTAACAGAAGGCTTTGGCATATCAAAGAAAATAAAAACCTGCGGGAGAAATATCTTGCAACCGCCATTGCTAAAGTTGACAAGCTAAAAACCCAAACCCGCCCGGATGGTGTAACCTTGGAAGAATGGGAGAAAATGAAGCTGACACCCCGGCGCATACTGCGCTGGATGAATACAATTGTAAAAAAACAAAATGCACCTGCACCCCGCATAATAACTAGGCTGGTTAAAACCAATTACGGTTTGCGCAATAAAGCATACGACAAATCTCTTAGAGATCAGGACTGGCGAAAATCCGTACATGACCTACTGCTGAACGGAGAACGTTTTGCACCCTTTACTAATCTCTATAACCGGAAGGCAAAAGCTCTTGCCCTGCAAAACGCTCCTTTTACAGCCCTCAAGCGAGATGGCGCTATTGACGAATTTTTAAACAAGTTTACTTTAACTCCGGTATCAGACCCCGGCACTTTATTCCCGACAACCGATGCACCCGAAATCCGGCTGAACGATATGCAAAAAAATGATCTTGGGCTCCTGCTACAAAAACGTTACGCACTACTGGCATGGGAACAGGGCGGCGGTAAGTCCGTTGCCGGTATGGTATGGCTGCGTTATCTACAGGGCAGATATAGAAATGCTTTTATTGTAGCTCCGGCGCTTGCTATCAATACCACATGGAAAGAACGCCTTGGTATATACGGGTTTGATTATATCGTGATTGAATCCATCACCGATGTAAACCGCATTTGCCCCGGACAAATTGCGCTTATCAGCTATGACCGGCTGGTAATGCTGCAACGCTTTATAAAAAGCAAGGTGAAACGGCTTTCTTACAAGGTGGCGTTACTGGTAGATGAATCCGATGAACTGACCAACGCAGTCAGCCAGCGCACAAGGGCGGCGATCAACTGCTTTTCTAAAGCCAGCTATAAACTGCTGACCACCGGAACAACTACCCGTAACAACATCAATGAACTGTATTCACAACTGGAACTGCTCTATAATAATTCTACAGCGTTCACCTGCTGGGCAAACAGTGTCTTTATGGTTAACAAAGATGGCTGCATAAAACAGCAGGTCAACTACATGACGGGCTATCCTTTTCCTGCATATAGCGGGGCGGCTTTGTTCAAGGCATGCTTTTGCCCGCAGAAAG
>JACFNM010000032.1 GCA_019454915.1 Chitinophagaceae bacterium | reverse complement strand
AAATATTTTTTGAATTCCCGGATGTGGAAAGCCCTACCAAAATATCACCCTTATTGCCTAACCCTTTTATCAGTCTCGCATAAATGACATCGAAACTGTAATCATTGGCCACAGCAGTCAGATAGGAAGTATTGGTATGCAGCGCTTCCGCCGGCAAGGCATCCCTGTTCAAATAGAATCGGCCGCTGAATTCGGCCGCTAAATGCTGGGCATCTGCTGCGCTTCCTCCATTACCGCAAAACAAAACCTTGTTGCCCCTTTGAAAAGCAGCCGTGATGATGTCCGTTATTGTGGCAACGGTTTGTATCAACCGCTCATCGTTTAAAACCTGTTCTTTAACTGACAGGGACTTGGTTATAATATCTTGTATCTTTTTTATCATCTATTCACTTTAATTCCGGCTACGCGACAGATTATCCCAATCGGGATACACTATCGGTTTTTATACAGCCCAGGTAATTAAACCGTTTTTTGTAAATATATATTGCTTTACCTCTCCTCCGAATTTTTCCAGCGCTTTAATCACCTTAAAACGAGTATTTCCGGGGCAATAAAACATCATGAATCCACCACCGCCGGCGCCGGATATCTTTCCGCCGGACGCTCCGGCATTCTTTGCCGCCTCGTAGATTTCTTCAATAAACGCGTTCGAAATATTAGCTGCCATTTTTCGCTTTTGTTCAAAGCCAAAATCCAGTATCTCGCCTATCTCATCCAATCGCCCTTTGAGCAAAGCTTCCTTCATCATCCTGCTCTGCTCTTTCAACTGATGCATAGCTTCTATAGAGCCCTCTCTTTTTTCATGCACGTTCTTCTGCTGTTCCTTGATAATTGCCGCCGATTCTCTGCTGGATGCTGTATAAAATAATACCAGGTTATTTTCAAGCTCACTCAGGTACTCTGATTTAATCCGCAACGGATTCACAATGACCTTGTCATTTTCATAAAACTCCATGTAATTAACGCCTCCAAAAGTAGCCGCATACTGATCCTGTCTGCCACCCGCTAAATTCAGATCCTGGCGCTCAATCCGGTAAGCATAATGGGCTATATCATATTCTCCAAGCGGCAGTTTCAGCATTTCCGCAAATGCTCCGATGATGGCCACTACCAGCGTCGAGGAAGTGCCCAGTCCCGATCCGGCAGGGGCATCTACATAAGTTTGTAAGCGGAGACCCTTCAGGGGCAGGTCATATTCCTTCTTTATCCGGTTATACACTCCTTTCAACAGATCCAGTTTTCCATCTAACGGGAGTTGATTACCCACAGCATACTCTGCCATTTCTCCCCGGTCTGCGGCCTCCAACACTATAACGTCCTGCTGCAAAGGCTCTATGTTTGCATTGGCATATAAAGAGACCGTCGTATTTAAGATGGCGCCGCCATATAAATCGCAGTAGGGGCTTACATCCGTTCCCCCACCCGCTAAACCAATCCTCAATGGCGCTTTGCTTCTGTATATCATTCTTTCCGGATCTTTTGACACGCAAAGGTAAGTTGAAATTTGCAGCAACAGGGATTAATATCTGTACCCGGTTAGGCGGGAAATACTTTCAAAAAACCGCTACTCAAATGCACGATTTTCTATACTCCCGCTGATTGAATAATCGCATCTGTCAAACGCGCCCAAGTGTATTTTTTCTTTTCTTCCTGCAAAGCAGGGAGGAAGTAATCACTGCCTATTATAAAGAATTGTTCAATTTTTTCAGCAATGGAATGAGCATCCGGCTGAGCAACCAAGCCGGTTTTCCCGTCAACCACCATAGCCGTCAATGAGCCCACATCCGTAACAATCATCGGAATTTCGAAATGATAAGCCAGGGGCGTCACACCACTTTGAGTTGCACTCCGGTAAGGCTGCACTACTGCATCCGAAGCGCATAAATAATATTTCACTTCGCTGTCTGGTATAAAGTGGGTGTGTAAGATCACTTCATCCGCTATACCATTTTTCCTTACCTGGTCCAGATAAGGCGCTTCTTCTTCGTAGAATTCACCTGCGATCAATAAACAGACCGGCGTCCGTCCCTGCTGTATGGCACGTTCCTTTAATATCTTCAGGGCGTCGAGCAGGATATCCAGTCCCTTGTATTTTCGGATGAATCCAAAAAATAAAACTATTTTATCTTCCTGCCTTAAACCCAGCTTCGCACGCGCTGCCTCTTTTGAAACTTTCTCGCCAAAATTGTCGTAGATCGGATGAGGTACGTAAGTAGCCGGTTTCCCCGCTTCGAATTTTTCTAAGTCAAGCCGCACCTTTTCACTCATCGTCATGAAGGCATCCACCGGTTTTAAAAAATAGCGGGTAAAAAGCGTATCTCCCGGCCGCTTCTCGTGTGGGATGACATTATCAGCAATACAAACGATCCGGGTATGTTTATTCTTCTTTACGAACCTCAAAAGGGTACCCAAACAGGGTCCCATGAAAGGAAGCCAGTACCGTACCACTATTAAATCGGGAGAAAGCCTTTGCAGTTTCTTTCCAATGATGAGCCAATTAACCGGGTTGACGGAATTAATACAAACCTTTATGTCAATATCGTCCGGCGGCGGCTCCGAAGAATACTGCGTTGTTCCCGGAAAGAGAAAACCCGGGTATTGCAGAGAGAATGTATAGATCTGAGCTTGCCAGCCCGCGATTGAAAATTCCCTTGCAAGCCGTTCGTCAAACGATGCCAGTCCTCCGCGCAATGGATGAGCAGGGCCAATAATAACAACCGTCTTTTTCATCGTATTCGAATATGGAATCAGGCGCCCAGCCTTTGTTCAATCAGATAGTTATTGCGATCTGTCGCACTCCTGGCAATCAACTCCCCCGTGAAACCAGCCAGAAAAAGCTGAGCGCCCAGAAGAAGTAACGTCAACGCAATATAAAAAGCAGGCCGGTTGGTGAGTGCATATTCCGGGTCTATAAACTTACTCGCTATAAGATAAATCGTCAGGAAGAGCCCGATCAAAAAACTAACGGTACCCCACAAACCGAAGAAATGCATCGGCTTTTTTCCAAACCTACTGACAAACATGATAGAAGTCAGATCCAAAAAGCCGTTTATAAAACGTTGCCAGCCAAATTTCGTTACCCCGTATTTTCTCGGGCGATGCTCTACTACCTTCTCACCAATTTTATTAAACCCCGACCATTTAGCTAATACGGGTATATAACGATGCATCTCCCCGTAAACTTCTATGCTTTTTACTACCCTGTTTTTATAAGCCTTTAGTCCGCAGTTAAAATCGTGCAAATGGATTTTGGACATACGGCGGGTCACCATATTATAAAACTTAGAGGGAAGATTTTTGGTAACCTTGTTATCATACCGTTTCTTCTTCCAGCCGCTTACCAGGTCAAATCCATCATCCAATATCATTTTTCGCAAAGCGGGAATTTCATCGGGACTATCTTGTAAGTCAGCATCCAGGGTAATCACCACCTCCCCCTGCGCCGCACGAAATCCTTCATTCAGAGCGGCGCTCTTTCCGTAGTTTCGTTGAAACTTAATCCCCTTAATATTCGGATCAACTGAGTTCAACTTTTCAATTACGCTCCATGACCCGTCTGTACTTCCATCATCTATCATAATCATTTCATGGGAAAGATGATGTTCCTGCATCACCTTCTTAATCCAGCTACACAGTTCAGCTAACGATTCTTCTTCATTGTATAAAGGAATAATTACGCTGATATCCATTTGTATAGATTAATAAAAATAAAATTATTGAACCGGGGGCGTAAATTCGGGTTTCTTCTTCTTTATGATAGCGGCAATGATAACACTAATCATAAACCACAAAATACAGCTAAACGCTCCACCCAGTAGTTGTTTGCTCAAAGAGAAATTATTACTGTCCATCATTTGTTCGGTGGCTTTTTCAATATCCGCTTCTCCCAATCCGAAATTTTGCATCATCTGTCGTGCTTTTTCAGCAGTTTCCTGCGCCAGCGCCTCACGAAAAGGGACGTCTATATAATTAAACAAAACATACGTAAACAGGATGCTGATGAATGTTCCGATGACAAAGGTTGTGAAAGCCACTTTTAAGCCTCCGGCAAAATCTATAAAGCCGCCGTCCGTCTTCCTCTTTTTCAATCCGGCCAATACTGCAACAGTTATCGGCAATACGTAGCCGAGATAGGCTATAGGATGAACAAACAATCGAACACCTCCTAAGTAGAGTATCACGCTAAAAACTACGGATACTAATCCTGATATAAGTCCATAAGTAACCCCTATGTTGATCTTTTGTGTATCCATACCAAAATTTTTTGGGTAATCAGTTATTCAAAAGTACATGTTCTCCGTTAATGATGCCCACGACACTTCCCACCAGCTCTCTTCCAACAAAAGGAGAATTTTTTGACTTCGACCGGATTTGTCTTTCTTCGAACTGGTATTTCACCCCGGGATGAAACAAGGTTATATCTGCCGGCTGACCTTCCTGAATCGAAATATCGGGCAACCTGAAAATTTTCCGGGGATTAATACTACTCAAATTCACCCATTCGTCTGCCGTGATGCCCACGGCGCCTGCCACTCCGAAAGCGGTTTCCAACCCAATCATCCCATAACGGGCATACTCAAATTCACAGGTCTTACTGTCCCACTCCTGGGGGCGGTGATGGGATGCGATACAGTCTATCACTCCTTCATGTATTGCCGCCAACAGGGCTGCCCTGTTTTCCTCAGTTCGCAAGGGAGGGTTCACTTTAAGATTGGTATCATAGTCCATTAAGTCGCTATCGGTAAAATAAAGATGAAACGGCGTTACCGAGCAGGTAACCCTTACCTTCTTTTCTTTTGCGGATCTGATCATATCCACAGACCTTCCGGTGCTAATACCCGTAAAATGAAGCCTCGATGCTGCGTAGTCCGCCAATTCTATGTCTCTTGCCACACTCATCTCTTCCGCTATCGCCGGTTTACCGGGTAATCCCAACCTGGTCGAAACGATACCTTCATTCACCAATCCGTTAGCTCCTATACTCTTATCCTGGGGAATTTGAATGAGCACTCCGTCAAAAGGTTTGACGTACTGTAATGCTTTTACCATCACGCCAGCCGCCTGCACGGTGTTAAGTCCATCACTAAAAGCCATTGCGCCGCTGGAATACATATCATACATTTCAGCCAGATCCTTCCCTTCCGCGTTTTTAGAAACAGAGCCGATGGGATGAATATTCACGGGCAGCGACCTGCTTTTCTCTTTAATATATTCCACCTGCGATTTACTCTGTATCACAGGATTGGTATTGGGAATGACAAATACATGGGTATAACCGCCGGCTGCAGCCGCCAGCGCTCCCGTTTGAAGCGTTTCTTTAAATTCAAAACCCGGATCACAGAAATGAGCAAAGATGTCTACCCAACCCGGCGATACCTGTAACCCATCCCGTTCAATAACTGAACCGGCATCTTTTTCGATTTTATCCGATATCCGGCTGATAATACCGTTTGCAACCAAAATATCTTTTCGCTGCCCATTCCAGGGGGAGCCGGGATCCGTGATGATAGCTTGGCGAATAAGAATAGTCATCGTATAAAGTTCAGCGAAGATAAAGGCTATTTATTGATTTTTGGAAATTGGAATTTTAAACTAATTTTGCAGCCCCTGACTGCAACCGCCTTGTCTGAATCGGCATAGAAGTTGCAGTTTGCGGAGTTCACATAAAATACCGGAATAATCGGGACGTAGCGCAGCCCGGTAGCGCACTTGCATGGGGTGCAAGGGGTCGCTAGTTCGAATCTAGTCGTCCCGACCAATGTGACAAAAGGTTGATTCTTTTACGAATCAGCCTTTTTTGTTGTATAGTCCCTTACAACTTATTCTCTTCCGGCAGAAGTACCGGCTTCCGGCCAAAAGATCGCTGCAACTCACTTCTGTTTTTTTGGACTAAAAGGGGCTATCGGTTAACTTGCATCGGGAACTATCTTCTATGCTTCAAAGACTATCCATACGGAATTATGCCATCATCGAATCGGTGGAAATTGAGTTCTCCGGCAAGCTAAATATTATTACCGGCGAGACCGGAGCCGGTAAGAGTATCCTGGTGGGCGCACTCGGATTGATATTGGGCGAGAGGGCAGACAGCTCTGTCTTGTTTTCCTCAAATCAGAAATGCATCGTGGAGGGAGTGTTTTCCATTTCCGACACCGATACCGCTTACCAGTTCCTGCGTGAAAACGACTTAGATGCCTACAATGAGATCGTTATCCGGCGAGAGATTGCGCCCAATGGCAAATCAAGAGCATTCGTAAACGACACTCCCGTCACACTATCGCAGTTAAAACAGTTTACTTCCCTGCTGGTGAACCTGCATCAGCAATTCGATACGCTTGAGTTAGGGAATAGCAGCTTCCAGATGGAAGTGATCGATGCGCTGGCAAAAAATCAGCCTATCCTGAAAAAATACGAGGAGGCTTTCAGCGCGTATTGCGAAACGCATAAGAGATTAGTACGCGTCAGGGAGGAACAGTCGCTGGCGGCCAAAGAGGCAGATTATCAAAAATTCCTGCTCAATGAACTGGAAGAAGGCAATTGGAAGGAGAACGAACTGGAAGATTTGGAAACGGAACTCAAAACCTTAGCCAATGCGGAAAATGTAAAAGCTACTTTAGAGAAGGCTTCCTACGAGTTAAACGAAGGCGATACCCCCATTCTGCAGCAACTGAAAGGACTGGGTAATCAGCTTCATTCCCTGGCGGATTTTCATCCCGGTATGCCGGAATTAATAACAAGGCTTGAATCACTGCAAATAGAGTTACGGGATATTGCCGGCGAACTTGAAGCCATGGCCCGAAATGTTCGCTACGACGAAGAACGTATTCAGTTAGTAAATGACCGGCTTTCGCTTGGATACAAACTGTTGAAAAAACACGGCCTACAAACAACGAATGAGCTATTAGAAATCCAGGGGAACTTAGCCGAACAATTGGGTAATATAATAAACAGGGATACGGAAATCAGCCGTTTGGAGAAAGAGGAAAATACACAGTTAAAACAAGTGCAGGAATTAGCCGGTACGCTATCGGCCAATCGGCATAAACAAATCCAACCGCTTGAAAAAAAGATGACCCAGTTGCTGTCCCAGGTGGGGATGCCCAATGCGCGCCTGCAAATAGCCATTCAAACCACTGAATTAAATACAACGGGGCATGACAATATTGAATTCCTGTTCGACGCGAATAAGAGCAACCGGTTTGAACCGCTGCGAAAAATTGCCAGTGGCGGTGAATTGAGTCGTCTGATGCTATGCCTTAAATACCTTGTGGCACAGTCCATCCGGTTGCCCACTCTCATTTTTGATGAAATTGATTCGGGGATAAGCGGAGAGGCGGCGAGGCAGGTAGGTATCATCATGCAGGAGCTCGGAACGGCACACCAGATAATTTCGATCACTCATCAACCCCAAATCGCTGCGAAAGCCAATACTCATTTTTTTGTGTATAAAAAAGAACAAGACAATAAGATCACTACCCGCATCAAATCCCTTTCCGTGGAAGAAAGAGTAGATACGATAGCACAGATGCTAAGCGGAGAAAAACCCAGTGTTTCGGCTATCGCCAATGCACGGGAAATGATAAATTCAAAATAGCAACAGCATTAAACGATAAGAATACGCAACCGGAATTCAAACATTATTTGTTGCTTGCTCCCGATTGTCTATTTTTACGTACAATTTAAAAATCACATTATGGCTTATAATCTCCTGAAAGGAAAGAATGGAATAATTTTCGGCGCACTGGATGAAAAGTCCATCGCCTGGAGGACTGCACTCAAGTGTCATGAAGAAGGCGCACGTCTTGTTTTAACGAATGCGCCGGTGGCCTTACGGATGGGAGAGATTAATAAACTGGCTGAAATAACGAATGCACCCGTTATCCCGGCAGATGTGACCAATATGGATGATTTGAAGAAATTGTTCGAAGAAGCCTTGAATCATTTTAACGGAAAAATTGATTTTATCCTTCATTCTATCGGCATGAGCCTGAACGTGAGAAAAGGAAAATCATATACTGAACTGGACTATGGCTTTAATCAGAAAACACTCGATATTTCTGCTATGTCCCTCCACCGGGTATTAAGAACCGCCTGGGATTTAGACGCCATGAACGACTGGGGCAGCGTGGTAGCCTTAACCTATATAGCCGCCCAGCGGGTATTTCCACATTACAGTGAAATGGCCGACGCGAAAGCTCTGTTAGAAAGCGTGGCGCGGAGTTTCGGCTATCATTACGCCGTGAAAAAGAAAGTAAGAATAAACACCATTTCACAATCGCCCACAAGAACCACCGCAGGAAGCGGCGTTAAAGGTTTTGACGGTTTTATCAGTTATGCGGAAAAGATGAGCCCGCTTGGAAATGCAACGGGAGACGATTGCGCCAGCTATTGTGTATCCCTGTTTAGCGATCTGACGAAAATGGTAACCATGCAGAATCTGTATCACGACGGAGGATTTTCGAGCATGGGTGTTACCCAGGAAGTGTTGGACGGAATGGAGGATGAATAACCCATTTGGCAGGCGCGGCCTTAAGGATAGTTTATCCACAATAGTAAGCCATAGAGTATAATTTCGACTATTCGCTGAAACAGTCCTCTCCATTTAAATTCCGGAGGGGATGCCAGCAATATCAGGGAAATCATCAATAATAAAAACAGGGTGCCAAGCATTTGTCCTCCTCCAGGAAAAAATGCTTTCCCCTGGTATAAAAAATAAATTCCTCCCCCATACTCAATTACACCCGCTAAATTATGAACCGATTGTTTCCGGCTCCCCCATAAAGGCGATCCTGGATCACATGGAAACAAAGCGGACAAAAGATAACCAATGCCGATACATAGCGAAAGCGGCTTGCCGAACCCCACACCATCTCCTGCCAAAGCAATCGTAATAAGGACAATAGAAACGGGCAAGAACAATCCAAAATTTACCTTTACGGCATTCACTGCACCATCTTCCCCCAGTTCACTAATCGTTTGTCTGATATGACTGTAGTCCGGTCTCTTTGAAGCAAAGTAAAGAATACCGGTACCGAGATAAACAGTGATAATGGCATACATCAGAAAAATAATCACGGACAGCGTTATTTATGAGAGCGATACTATTCTTTTAATCCGTAAACATACGCGCCCTGATGATCCGCCTCCTGTCTTTCCATTATCTTCCCATAAAATCATCCATGTCTCTGCGTTGCTTTTTGGTTGGCCTCCCAATCTTACTCAACCGCTTGCCTGTGTGGAAGCTGGAAGCCTGAAACGATAGCCTCTCTATTTCCTCCGCAGGCGTAATATCTATATAATACTTAATGGCTTCACTATACTGGACCCGCTGATAAAGTAAACCACTCACCTTTATTCTCCACCGCCGGGCGCCTGTTTTTATTTCATATTCATCTCCTGGCTGCACCAGCCGTGATGCTTTTACATTATTCCCCTGAAATTTCACTTTTCCCGTATCACACGCGGCCGAGGCCTGCGTTCTTGTCTTGAAAAGGCGAATCGCCCATAAATATTTGTCCAGCCGAAGTTTCTCTTTTCCTCCGTTCACCAAATCTTTCGCCATGATAACGATTTCTCCTATAAATTTACTACTAAAATCCTTCTAAGCTATGCGATATATTATTTTTCTCCGCAGATATGTTGCTATTGTTTGCTTATTAACCATTACCTCCGTTGGCCAATCGCAGTATAAATCAGGCAACATCCATTGGACTAAAGATGGATTAGGAATGTACGAAGTGCAAAACAACGCACTGCTGAAAATAAATCCAACGTCAGACTGGCAGGTAACTACATTGGCCACCGCCGCACAGCTTACGCCCTCCGACCAAACAAAACCCCTCGCCATCGCAGACATGGAAGTGAATGACGATGAAAGTCTCGTACTTATCTTCACTAATACCGCCCGGGTATGGCGTTACCACACCCGGGGAGATTATTGGATTTTAGACAGGCGAAACAACCAACTCAAACGCATTGGGAAAAAACTCCCCGACCAATCACTGATGTTCGCAAAATTATCGCCCGATAATAAGAGGGTCGCCTATGTAAGCCGTCAGAATATTTATGTGGAAGATATTTCAAGCGGCGAAACCGTTGCCCTCACTTCAGACGGAACCAGGCAGATGATTAACGGAACTTTCGACTGGGTTTATGAAGAAGAATTCGGGTGCAGGGATGGGTTCAGATGGAGCTATGATAGTAAGTACATTGCCTACTGGCAGGTAGATGCACGGGAAACAAGAGACTACTTAATGCTCAATACCACCGACTCGATATACTCCTTTGTTGTGCCGGTAGAATACCCCAAAGTAGGGCAACCTCCTTCTGCAGTTCGTATAGGAATTGTAGATGCCGGCGGAGGCACCACGCAATGGATGAAGATTCCGGGTGACTCGCGGCAACATTATCTGCCAAGAATGGAATGGACTGTAGACAACCGCAACCTTATCGTTCAGCAATTGAACAGAAGACAAAATGAAAGTAAGCTGTATCTGTGTGACGTGAATAGCGGGGCAACGAAAAATATCTATACAGAAACAGACAAGGCATGGATAGACATTAAATCACGCTGGAATGATGATGACCCAACGGGTTGGGAATGGATAAAAAACGGATCCTCTTTTTTATGGGTCAGTGAAAAAGACGGATGGAGGCACATCTATCTCCTGAGCACTGAAGGGAAAAAGGAAGTGCTGATTACCCAGGGAGACTATGACATAGAAACGATTTCAGCAATTGATGAAAAAAATAATTACGTTTATTTCATCGCCTCACCCAACAACGCAATTCAGCGCTATCTCTATCGCACTTCTATGAACGGGAAAGGGAAACCCGAATTAGTATCGCCCCAAAACCTAAAAGGCACGCACAGTTACAACATCTCTCCCGGCGCCCGGCTGGCCTATCATGGATTCACCAATCGGAATACACCGAATATCGGGGAATGGATTACACTCCCCAGGCATATCCCCATTAAAAAAGAGGAGAGCATCGCCAGCCAGATTAAAACGGTGGACAGAAAAAACCTGGAATTTTTTACCATTACCACCGATGACGCGGTGACATTAGACGGCTGGATTTTATCGCCTGAAAACTTTGACCCCACTAAAAAATACCCCGTACTATTGTACGTGTACGGTGAACCTGCCGCCACCACAGTTGAAGACCGATTCTCCACCGGCAGCAACCGGCTGTTTGACGGCGACCTGGCAAAAAGCGGATACTTCTATGTATCCTTCAATAATCGCGGTACACCGACCCTTAAAGGCTCAGCCTGGCGAAAATCCATCTACCGGGATATTGGAGGAATCAATATCCGTGACCAGGCGATGGCTATGAAAAAACTATTGAGTGAACGTCCCTATCTCGATACATCACGCGTGGCCAGTTGGGGATGGAGCGGCGGAGGCTCTTCTACTCTTAACCTCCTTTTTCAATACCCGGATATTTTCAAAACCGGCATAGCTATCGCAGCGGTAGCGAATCAGCTTACTTACGATAATATTTACCAGGAGCGTTACATGGGCCCGCCTCAGGAAACAGAAGCAGATTATATAAAAGGATCTCCGGTTACCCATGCAAAAAATCTGAGGGGTAACCTCCTGTATATTCATGGTACGGCTGACGATAACGTACACTATCAAAATGCTGAAATGCTGCTAAATGAGCTTATCAAATACAACAAGCAATTTCAGTTTATGGCTTACCCTAATCGTTCACACGGAATTTATGAAGGGGAAGGAACCGTGCAGCATTTGCGTACTTTGTTTACCAATTATCTGCTCACGCACTGCCCGCCGGGGGGAAGATAGGCAGGTTGGACACATTGAATTGGGGATTCAGGATTAAGCAGATTCGCGATACGTGAATGCTGTTTCAGTCAATGTTGCCTTCGGTGACTATGTAATCAACCCGTGAACTATTACTCCGGACACCGGGGTAATTAATACTTTGATACAACCTGATGCAGAAAAGACGCCACCTTTCTCCGAAGCAACCGGCCACCCTGTGTATAATTATTGATCATCAGCGAAAAAATCAACCGTTTACCGGATTGGCTTTGAAGATATCCACTCAGACAAAAAACACCGGACATCGAACCTGATTTAGCATATATTCTGTCCTGAAATTCTCTAAAGGAATCATGCAGTGTTCCCTGCCCGCCCGCCGGGAAAATATGCTTTAACCTTTCCGCTCCAAAATCCTTTTCCATCTTCCGGAGTATCCAAACCATATCTTCGGGCGTAAATAAATTATAACGACTCAACCCGCTCCCGTCTACCCAGCGCGGCTTCTGCGGAAATTCCTGCAAATCATTCTTCAGCAGATATTGGATTAACCGCTGATCATCCATGACTCCGAACCGCTGATATGCCGCCATCAGCAGAAGCTGTTCCGCATAAAAATTATCACTACGATACATCATGTTTTTTAACAGGGTATCCGTCGGCTGGGAATAAATGACCGATTCTGACTGCACCATTCTATCAGTGGTATCAATAGGCGCTTTTACCAGGTCTCTCAATAATTCTACTGTAGACCGCAAGCCCTGAGTAATAAACGGAACCTCCTGCCGGGCATTTATCTCACGCCCCTGAGTAATAAAGAACCTATTGCCCGTCAATGAACGAACTGCAGAAAACCTCCTCGCCGCCGTGTCTTCGCTAAAATGTACTTTCCAGTTGATATCCGGCACTGAATAAATAAAGGCTTCTTCGCGGGCTAAGGCTCCAATGCTGGAAGAATCGCGTACCTGGTTCCAGGAAATAACATTCCCGTACATAGGAAAAGGGCTTCGCTCAGCCATGAACGCGTCATTGTAATCGTCCCACATCCAGCCTTTTCCCCAGGCGTTTGAATTCCAGTTATCGGTAGTTATTGCTATGGGCTTCTCAGATCTCTCTAAAAAATGCAAGACCGGATGATCGCTGAAATCCGGATGCAGGAAGCTGGGGTCTCCGGCCGGCTCGATAAATAGCGTGTCGTTTTTATCCTTATATTTTAAGCCTATCAGACTATCGCCAAGATATTTCAATCCGGCATATAACGAAACAATCTTCACATTACTGGCGGGCACAAAGTATTTGTCCGGTTGATACTGATAGACAAAATGATTTCTCTCCGGGTCAAAAACAGATATTCCCACATATGCACCGGATAATAAAGAATCCGCCAACAGGCTCTTCTTCACCTCCCTTTGAATCTTGCTGGAAAAACCACAGGAAAAGAAAAGGAACATTCCGGTAAAACCAAATACCCACCTGAGAAATGAATACATAATTAGTTAAAGATAATGCGTAGACGAACAATATCGCTATCACCTGCCGGAATACAGTTTAACCTCAGCTCCTCTCCTGGGCCCGCAGCCAACGTTCGGGTATTTCATTACTGCTCGCCTGAACATAGTCCTGATAAGAACACGCTATATAAGATTTATCGGGCAACTGCATCCACCAGCGGCCTGTTTTTTTACTTTGCAAAAACACCGTATCAATCTCGGCAAAAGCCGTATTGAACTCAAAGAAGTTGTCTCTTTCGGCAAACATAGCCTCATGCCTCCCCTGCCATTTGCCATCCAGAAAATACCACAGCATTTGAGCAATCTGCTTGGCGCTCAATTGCTGGATATCGTTCTCTACGGAATAACCGTAAATACCTATTGAATTCAGGTGAGGACTCATGCCCGCAAAACGCGTGAGTGTACATGCCTGTTCCCCATCCAGTCCGTTTGGTGACAGGTAATTGCAGGGCGCCGCTGCGTGAGACAAGGCACTCATGTCTATGCTCAACAGATCCGTATTGCGTAAAACAGGCTCCATCTCATCCATTCGCTCTTTCACAACGCCGAGGCGATAACAATCAAATCTCAATTTATCCATAGTCTCCAGCATACCCGGGTTTACCAGGTAACTCTGAAAAGCGATATGGTTATAATGACGGATAAAATTAGGCTCACCTGTTAACAACTCCATCAGGAAGTTTCTGCTGCGAAGAGATCTGTCCATTTCAATATCAATCATAGCATCAATCACAGAGGCTTCGACGATCTGATTCCAGGATTTATACGCATCATATTGCGCCAGGGTAAGATCGTGAGAGCCTCCGATAATTATCACCGTTTTCCCAATCTGCAGCAATTCTGCGGTAACCGTTCTCAAAGCGGCATATGTATCTGCTAAGGTGGCCCCCGGCTTTATATTTCCCAAATCCGCAATGCGGATATCTTTATGCCAGTAATACAATTCATAGAACCGGCTGCGGATAACATCGGGCCCCGCCGAATAACCGGGATTGCCATCTCCCCGCTGCTCCCCGCATCCAAGCAACACAACATCCGCCTCTTCCAGGTCGGGTAGATCCGTTTCATACAGCTTCACATGGTGGCCGATTTGACCTTCACGGTAATCTTCATCGTGAGATAAATAATACCGGTTGACGGGATTCAAAAAATCAGCAAGACTAAGCAGGTCGCTCATAGTAATGATTTCTACAAACCTACTGGTTCTGTATCAAAAACCAGAGCAAAAAATTCTAACAGGATGTGAAAAAAGGGGGACAGATTCCTCTACAAAGCGAGTAACGCTTCCAGAATCCCCGATCCTGCATCCTTCATACTCTCCGGCAAGGAAGCAGCCTTCCCGCTTTCAAATACATGCTTACTCCACTGCAAAACCGGACGGAAACGTGGATACGCGACTATCTGCCCATCTATCCATTCAAGGGCCTTATCTCTTCCCTCTCTTTTTTCAATTGCCCAGGCTGATACTAACGCATTGGACGGTATAAAATTTCTGATCGTATTATCAATCCTCGGAGTAAACTTCAAGATATGATCCAGCAGTTCATCTCCCCCCGGCTTTTTCAACTTATTACTACACAGGTAATCCATCCAGTCTTCGAGCCGGCTATCGATTTCATCATCATAGGGTTTACCTACTCCCAGGTTTTCGGGCCATAATCTTGATTGGGTAACATAAGCCTGAGCCTTTTTATAATTCTTCTTTTTCATCTCTTCCAGCGCAAGCATCAGCTTGGCTTCCCTATATAATGATTTGCCCTCCGTAGCACCTTCAAAGGGGATGATATTGAGTTTGGAAAGCAGTAAATCAGCTTCCTTGTACCGTTTATTCAGCATCAGGGTTTTGACGTATAACATGCCCAGAATATAATTATCACTGTGCGACTTAAAAAAGGGTTCAACCGTCCTCAGTGCATCCGCCGGTTGATTCTCCTCTATATAATATTCCGCCAGCATTTTATAGTAACGCCATTGATTCCGGTCTAACTGAACCGCCTTTTGGATGTCGCGGAGGCTCTGTGCCGGATCGGCATCTCTGAAAATCAGAGACCGTGTAGCATAAAAAGGCGCGTAATCCGGTTCATCCCCACAGGATCGCAACAATCGCCTACATTCGTCATCACGGCTCCTATCTTTATAGATCAGCGCCAGTTGATACTTCAGGAACCAATCCTGTTGCTGCGTAAGTAACGCTTCAAGCGCCATAGCCGTCTCTGATCTGAACAGGAAGACCAGCGCCGGATCGATGTCGCTGGTGTTTACTTTTTTATTTTGCAGGAAGGCGAGCCAAATAGCAGATTCAGCGCTTTTGTTGCTAAGAGAAAACACTTCCTTAGCCTGTTCACTAAATCCTGCATTATAATACCAAATGGCTAATTCAGCAAACGTTTCTGCTGGTAATTCATTACGGATTAACGATGTGAAATTACTCCTGGTAGCTTCTGATTTTTCCCAGGTATATTTCTCAAAATACGCAAAATGGTTCAGGGGGTCATAAGACAAGATGGTATTCAGCGCATCTTCCGCCTTCGTTTTATCCTTAACACTTCTCAGCGCCACTGCCTCCAACATCAGCGCCTCTATATTAAACCGGTTATAATCCACTGCCTTTCCTGCATATTCTATAGAACGATAAAAATCCTTTTGTTTGATAAATAACCGGGACAGTCCCGTGTAGGCAGCGCTGCGATACTCCGGGGTAAGCGCTGCTATACTCAGTCCGTCTTTGGCGTCTATGAGGTTGCCCAACTGCAAATTGATAATACCATAAAAATAATTAGCGTCGCCAGCATGGGTGTCTATACTTATAGCTCGGGTTGCCCACTCCAGGGCTTCCGTATATCGCATATTGCGATACATCAGCTCGGCCATCTTTACCACGGCAGGTAGAAAATTTCCATCCCGGACCAAAGCTTCTCTGAGCTTTTCCTCAGCACTTACAAACATCTTCTGATCCATGTATTCTTTTCCCTGCAGATACAATCCATAGACCGTGTTCCAGTTGAAATTTTCCGGTGATTTTACCGGACGCGCAAGCGATTCGAATTGCGGATCGCTATGGTAAACCAGTTTATTTTCTCCCAGTGTAGCAACGATATTTTTCGCATTCATATCTACCTGAACAGAATCTGCGAATACCTGCAAAGGAGACAGATCAAGGTGTTTGTTATAGACAGTTCTATCCCCGGATTTTACTATTAACTTTTCACGAATAAACTGTGCTGCGGAAAAATATACTTTTAGATACCCCTGTTCATATTTAACATTCAATGCGCCATAAGGGTTGGCTTTTGAAATACCATGTGTTTGGGAGACGGGATACCAATATTCTTTCCAGGTGTCCGTGGCATAAGGGGCAAAGGCAATATGCTTGAAAGGAGTATAACTGCTTGCAGACGAATTTTGATTAAACAATCTACCTGACTGAATTTCCACGTACTGCCCATCTTTATCCGTGAGCAACTCTTCCCAAATCATTCCCTGCTGGGATAAGCCCCATATCCATATCTTTCTCCCTGCCTTATCGTCGTAGGCGCCATAACGCACCATTCCTGTATGATCATCGTGCCAGTATGCTCCGAAAAAGTCCGCAGGTTTCCCAAATACATGATAGGATTTCGGTCCACCAAAATCATTTTGCTCATAAAAATTGATATGTTTCCCATTCTGGTCATTTACGGGCCAGGAATGAGCGTCTCCGTTGTGTCCGATATAGCTCGTTCCGGGGAAAATAAATTCGAGGTTTCCTTTCGCCTTTACTCCCAGGTTCATCCAGTGGTAATAAGGCTGCTCGATAGGGGTAGAATTATACCAAAAAGACCGCGTGGTAAAATAAGCCTTATCCTTTGGCAGGTTTATTTCTATTCGCCAGTTGGTACGGGTCAATAAATCCAGTACTCCTATCACACAGCTCACGCTTCCGTCTTCATTAGTGCGCGTCAGGTAATCAACAGGGGTTGCATTAGAAGGCGTATGGCCGATGATACCGTAATTCGGTTCGAGTCCCCCACTGGTCCATGGTCCGCGCATGGCGATGTCGCGAAATTTCACCGTTTGATTATAATAAATAAATGGCTTATTAGACTTCTTTTCAATAGCTGCCCAAATTTTCCCGCCGATTTCGGGTGTAATCAGCACCTTTATATAATCGTTTTCCAGCTCAACGATTTTCCAGCGCTTCTGTTGGGATTTATGCGTAAATCCATCGTAGCGGAAATAGGGATATACGGGAGATAGCAACGGCATAGGATTGGGATCAGAAAATGCATAAGTTGGAAAACTCTGCAAATATTCTTTCACTGTTGATGGTTTCTGACCGAATGAGGCATCAAACCACAAACTAAAAGTTAAAAGGAAAATCAATTGCTTTCTCATAATTCATTAATTTATATCGGCATGAGCATTAAAATTAAGGAAAAGAATCTCACAGAAAACAGAGAAACGCCTAAATATCATCCTTGCGATCCCTTTCAATATTTAATTCTCAAAAAAACTCAATAAGGTACACATGAAACAAATAGGAATCTTATCGGATACCCATGGCTATCTCGATGAAAACATTTTTAAGCATTTTGCAAAATGCGATGAGATATGGCACGGTGGAGATTTCGGCAGTGAAGACGTAGCAGAGAAACTGGCATCGTTTAAACCCCTGAGGGGCGTTTATGGAAATATTGACGGCGCCGGGATCAGGAGCCGGTTTCCGGAAAAATTGCATATTGCTATTGAGGAATTGGATGTTTTTATGCAACACATAGGTGGATACCCCCGAAAATATGCACCGGGTGTCAGGCAGGAGATATTAAAATCCGGTAGCAAATTATTTATCAGCGGACATTCTCATATTCTTAAAATCATGTATGATGATCAGTTGGACTGTCTGCACATTAATCCCGGAGCCGCGGGAAAACAGGGATGGCACAAGGTACAGACACTGGTACGGTTAGTAATTGACGGGGATAAACTGAGAAACTGCGAGGTAATAGAGTTGGGCAAGAGATAATGGTAAAAACGGAGCAAATCAGAGGAACAGACTGGAGAGAGGTGATAGCCGCGTGTTTTTGTGGTTAAGCGGTTTTGCCAAAAGTTAAAACAGGAATTTTTGACGCATAGGACAAAATCTTATTAGTGAATTTGCTCCAAAGTCCCGGTAAACGGAATTCTTTCCCGCATTGCCCTACAATCAGGTCAGCATTGATTCTCCGGGAAAAATCCAACGTACTTTTTGCCAGATTCTGACCTTCCAGCAAGAAGCACTGAACCGGAATTATGGATACACTCTGTACCAGCTCAAGCGTCTTATCCAGCAGGTTGCTTTGTTCCGGCTGCCTTTCGGTTCTCAATGATACCAGGTAAACCGTTGACCTGAAGGAACGTGCTAACATGGTAGCCAGTTTGACCCGTTGAACGGGAATATCATTGTTGAGCGGTAATACAATCTTTTTAAAGTGGCTGACGAGCCCGCCGGAGCGGACTGTCAGTATCGGAATATCTGTTTTCTTCGCCAGCAGGCTGATGGATACAGAGGATATGATTCTCTCCACCAGGTTGAACCTGGATAACCCAATCACCACCATATCCATATTATAAGATTGAATGTATTGCAGCAGTTGCTGCTGAGGATGACCCTGCAGAAGGCTGATTTCAATTTCGCCGTTTCCGCAGAGTTGATTTTTATAATTCGCTTTCATAGCGGCAAGCTTCGCCCGACCGCTCTGCATGCTGATATGAGACGCATACGGCGTGTACTTACTGACGTCAACCGGAACAAAAGGTAGCACCGGTTTAAATACAATGTGGACTAAATGAATATTACAGTCAAAATTATTTGCCAACTCAATGGCCTTCGCAATGGCCCATTTATTCTTGCCCGTAAAATCTACCGGAACAAGAATGTTATACAACTTGTTTTGCATAGTCAATGGTTTTTTGTTTTTAAAAGTTTTCAAAAGGATTGGAAAATGACCTAAGCTATCTCCAATAAGGGTTTAAAGGATTTCGCCCGAATGGTAAGATACGCAATTTTTTCTAATAATTCATCTTTTGTGCAAAAAGCAACTCCCTTACCGGCGTGCGCTAAAATGCATCGGTCTTCCC
>JACFNM010000031.1 GCA_019454915.1 Chitinophagaceae bacterium | reverse complement strand
CTTCCGGGGACATTTCATCCTTAAGTATACTTAGCGGGCTTAAACCCCTACGAATTTATTAACTTTTTTTCTCCGACTATTTCAAACCAGTTATTATAAGGCAGTAAAATTTCTAATCGCCGGGAACTTCGGGATTAGCTGTCAGATTATTTCTTTCGTGACTATTTTCCGGACGCCACTTCGAGGGCCCGGGTGGTGGTATAGTATTTTGTCAGCATAAAAGATTCTTCCCAGTCGGGAATATTGCCAGACTTCAAAAATTGTAAATATTTTTTTATTACCGCTGCAAATCTGGGTTCCTCACCGGTTACGAATTGCGCCGGAATCACCACTTCCAGTTCATCACCCGTTTCAGCAACCGTTACACCTTCGAATTGCTGAGTGATTTTTTCCAATCCTTTTTCTAATGCAGCTTTCCAGCTCTTATCGTTTCTATCGGCGGGCTTGATATACAATGTGGGTTTGTAGTTTTGTTCCTTATCCTGTCGGATTGTTAATGTGGCTTTGGTGCCTCTAATCTGGGAAAAATAAGTATCGCCTGTCCCTTCGGGCGCCACATATCTCCATTCCACACCCACTTCTGCATTCACTCCCTTTAAGGTATAATGCATTTCTCCGTTTCCATAAATATTCAACTGATCTCCTTTAACATCTTTTTTCAGGTAATCCGGATACTGATCAACTCCTGTTACCTTTTTAAATTGTTCCAGGGTTAGCGTCGTTGGCCACTGCTTGGCGGAAAGCATCTGCACGTCTTTTTCGTAATCGAATACCGTCTCCGAGAAACACGCCCACTGAATGATATCAATAAAATGAGTAGTGATATCAAGAAGTCCCCCGCCCTGCTGATTTACATCAAAAAACCAGGCCGGACGCCGAAGGGTTTTACCCGACACAGTCTTGTAATAATGATGCAGACTTTTTAGGATAACAGCCGGATTATCCGGCGTTCCATTTTCCAACTCACCGAATACATCCGGCATATATCGCAGCGCTTTCTGAATAATGTTGATTGCGGCATAGCGTTCAGTCATTATATCATAAAGTACGACTTTCTTCTCTCGTGCGGTTTCAAATGCCTTTTTTAATTGTGTAAAATTTTCGGTTGAGATGACCATCGGTTTATCAGCCAATACGTGTAATCCGGCATTTACCGATGAAGTGATATATTCTGTTTTTCTCTGATTATTTCCTGAAATGGCCACGATGGTTCTTCCCGGCTTTTCAGTCGCCAGCATCTTTTCCAGGTAGTCCTGCCCGGTGTACACTTCCTCGTTCCAGTGGGTCGGATTATCAGATCTGCTATTGTAACCGCTAATAAAATCCAGGTAGGTGTTTAATTCCGGCCCATCGGGAGCATATACATCCACCGTAGAGTCTATTTCCGGATACATGGATTTCTGTAAAAGGGCAGCGTGAAAATGCCCCGGAGCTAACATCGCCAACCGGTACGTATCATTATCTGCTTCACCGGCAGGCGGATTATTCTGGCAACTTTGTATCCCTATCAGGCTCATAACTAAAAAAGAAAAGAAGAATAATTTTTTTGCTATCATCTGTTTGAATTATAAGATTTATGTTACAATTTAGGACGTACCTTCATTTGGATTGATAAGAAGTTCAGGCGTCAATTCATGAACCTAACGCTTTCTTAATCGAACCCGCGTTCTTCTGTATCTTTCGGATGGCTGCAACGATAAAATCCATATCTGATCTGCTACCCAAAAGAATATTCTGTGTAAACCATATCGCTTCCTCATTACACACGATATCATTCTGAGGGCATTCATTCCGCCTGTTATATGCGTCTATATCCAATAACTCGGGAGCATACATCTTCCTGAAATTCTTAGTCTGAAAAGCATGCGCCAGATAAGGCTGCTTGTTCAACGGGGTGTATCCGCCCGAACAGGGTACTCCCTCTGCTGCCAACGACTTTAAAAATGCTTGTCTGGATAAACCTTCGAACGATTCCTTTTTATACCTGAAGGGGAACAAATGAAAAGAGACACGCGTGATATAAGACGCCAGTTTATAAGGGATTATTCCCGCGATCTTCTCCAACTCAGCCTTCAGATAAGCTGCATTATTCGCGCGGATCGTCGTTTGAGCGTCCAACCGCTTTAACTGGGCAAGTCCGATCGCTGCCTGATATTCCGTAAGACGCAACTTTGTACCGTACATCGAAGCTCCCCTGCCAAAGTTGGAAATCGCACTCCCATGCGCTATCCCATAATTATGATAGGAATAACACCGGTCAATAAACGCTTCATCATCGCTTACAATAGCTCCTCCTTCTCCCATCGGTATATTCTTGGAATTCTGAAAACTAAAACAACCCGCATCACCAAAGCTGCCTACTTTCCTGTGATTAACCTCCGAAAGCCATGCCTGACAGGCATCTTCCACTACCACCAGGTTGTGTTTCTTCGCTATTTTCATAATCCCTTCAATATCGCAGGGTATCCCCGCTATATGAACCGGTAGAATAGCCCGCGTACGCGGCGTTATCTTCTCTTCAATTTTAGTTATATCCATCTGGAATGTCTCCGGGTCAATATCCACAAAAACAGGTATCGCTCCTGTTTGTAAAACAGCCTGTGGCGTAGCAATAAAAGTGTATGGAGGAATAATAACCTCATCCCCTCCGCCTATACCCAGGTTCACCAGTGAACAGATCATCGCGTTCGTGCCGTTGACTGTAGTCAGGCAACGCTTTGAACCGATTGTTTTCGCCCAGGTATCTTCAAATTCTGTAACCACATTAGCTCTCGACCATACGCCACTTCTCAATACCTTAATCACTGAAGGTTCGTCCGCCTCAACATCCCACATTGGCCAGTTTTTCCATTGAGGTTTTGCCGGTGGGATAGCGGGCTTACCGCCTAAAACCGCGGGGATATCCGTTTCCTTTGATTGCAATGATGGAGAAAGAGCAGATGTTGCTTTAACGCCCAAAATGGCTGCTGCTCCCGTAAGTAAATTTTGTCTGATGAACTTACGACGCGAATCTTTTTTGAATGATTTTTTCATCTTTACAAATTACGTTTTAGAATTTCAAAAAGAAGGCGTTTGAGTATCCGGTTCTTATCAGTCTTATATTGCTAACATACGACTTAAATTCTCAAATCGCAATAAGTCTTTCGTCTTTTCATCTGCTTCGTTTGCCCGAAGAGATTCTATGCGTAATAATCCGGTGAAATAATCCAGCAAGGGAGAATGGGTACCAAAGCAAAATTTTTCTGGTCCAAATCTTTGGAATAAATCTATCCAGTCAACCATACTCCTGCCTGAAGTATCCATCAGAAGATCTGCTTTTCTAAAAAGAGACAAATCCTCATCATTAAGTGCCGTACTATTGGCTACGTTGACAATCAAAAAGCGGGCATCCGGAACCGCCCTGACGATGGGTACCACATCTTTTAGTGACCATTCGTCTTTTAAATCCAGCCAGGAACTTGGCCGCCAGTCCACCATCCTGAGAGACAGGACTACCGGGATTCCCGCGTCACGGCACATTTTAACCAGCTCCACACACCCCGGATCCAAAACGTCGTACCTGTGATACTTCGGATAAATCCTTATCCCCTTCATCCTCATTGTAGTGGTACAGACCTTAAAATCGTCACGCCAACCACCATAAACCGGATTAATAACGCCAAAAGGAATAAATCGATCGCGATAGGCTCTTTTACTATTAATCGCGTCCATCAGTTCTTCATTCGCGTGCTGCGTATTCTTATAAAAGACTCCATTCAGGTTGCTGATCACTGACCGATCAGTACCGAACTCTTTCATCCGTTCCAGCAGAGCTTCGGGTGTATTATAGGTATATTGCCTGAAGGGCCAATGGCCGATATATGCATTACTATCAATCAACATTCCGCCCTCCCTTTTTTAGCCGGTTACTAAAATTCTCAAAAAAGATCTTCTTCCGTTGCGTATCCGTCAGCTTAGCGGAAAACATCCCTCCTACACCCTGATAAAAGCCATAATCGCATGAAAACACAATCCTGTCTTCCCCGACATATTTTAGTGCAAAATCAATCATATTCGCTTCATTATTGCTCCCTGCAATACCTACAAAAACATTAGGCACATCTTTTAGCACCTTACAGGCATTTTCCCAGTCTACCCCGCCTCCCAGATGGGCATACTGGAACATACCCTCCGGATATCTTTCAGCCACGTCCGCAAAATCTTCGGGTAACGAAATATTGGGCGGCTCATTTGAGTCAGGCACAACTCTGGATCGGCCTATTGCAGAATGCATCATGATATTCCAGTTCAGATCTATACACTTTTCAATAATGGGATAATACAATGGATCGTTGATTTTAGTTTGATTATATAATTCACCCAACCCCATCATACCGGCATCCCTGCAACGGTCTATTTCTTCAAGTGATTCCTTCTGATATTGCGGATTCAGCACCACCGTACCGATAAACCGGTCCGGATGCTCTCTCATACATTTAATAGCAAAGTTATTACGCGCTCTGAAATCATCCGGCTCGCCTTTAGTGTGAGGGCGTAAAAAGTCCGAGATCATCAATATATCAATCCCCAGCCGGTCTGCAAAATCCAAATTGACTTCCGGCTTGTAATACTTCTCATCCACATGAGCATGGGCATCAATTTTCCGGTATTTCAGTACTTCTTTCATCCAGTCCTTCTTCCGAACTTCATTCTCCGAATCAACATTTTCCTTCGGTAGCGAGCCGAAGGATATCAGCGTTCCGCCTCCCACTAAGGCTGCCGTTGATTTGGCGGTGCAACTAACAAATTTCCTACGATCCATATTAAACAAAACTTAATTTAAAAACGTCCGGTATTACGATGAGGATGGTTATGCTAAATTCTGAAAAATCATCTCATCCGACCGACTGCCTGAGTATCTATGCAACCATCATGAGAAGGCAACGAAACCACCGTGCAAACACTAATCTTTCATAAATCGCTGCTACAAACTTCACGAACCTCACTCGATAAGTCTATCAGAACCCGGTCAACCCCTACAATTTTCACCAGATATTTATGTTAATTTTTCTGAATTTCCGATCCTTATGGAAGGCCTGCCACGACTTCCCGGGCAGTGACAGAATACTGGCCAAACATTTCAAAAAACAAAATTGCGCCATTTGTCTGCCCCAAAGTTGCCTGACTATCCTTCGATTCCATGCCCGTTGTGCAATCGCGCACCAGAATGGTCTCGTAACCTCTGTCATTGCACATCTGAAGCATTCCATAGTCGCGGGTAATCAGACATGCGTTGGTATTAAATCCCGCATATAGTAAAAACAGAATCCCCTTCTGCTTGCAATAGCGGTGCAACTCCTCGCCCGTTGCTATTACAGCCTCTTTACCCACCGGAACGATATCCGGATGGAAAGTGAGTGGTGGCAGACTCTGTCGTTCTGCTTCCCTGGGTTCAATCGGCCGGCTGTACGACTGATAGGGTCCGCTATGGTTTCTGAACGCTGCCGGTGGCCACGTATCCCGCTTCTTATTCATTTCAGATGCCGGAACCAGGTTCACCCAGTTGGGGTGTAATTTCGCCACCGGCGGAGACGGTGCATGAATAACCTCCAGCCCGGAATTACGACAGGCCGTTATCAACGGAATCAGATTCTTTTGGATGATCGCCTCGGCCCGTTCTTCAGGCTCTTTTATATAGTGGCGTTGCCATACATCTACTAATACTAACGCTACATTGGAAAGTGGAATCTTCCAGTCTAATGTTGCGTAATCCAAATTCGTTTCTATCCATTCTTTATCCCCATCAGGATACCAACGATAGTAACGGGGATGAATTCGTAATACCTTATTTGCAGATGTTCCTGCATAAACAACAGAAGGTTCTCTGCTTAACCCCAAATAAGCAGCTACCGTTCCTGCTGCTGTCTTTTTTATAAAAGTTCTTCTGGAGCTACGTTCCGGATTCATGTTTATGATTGATTATTAAAATTAACCCAAATTCTGCAGTTTAGTTGTAAATCCCGACTAAGGAAAGACAACGAATTCTGTTGGAGTCCTTCCTTGTTCTCAATGCTATTTTTTCATCCACGATACTACACTTCCAATCCTGAATGCAGCGCCTTCTTCAAAATCATACTCATATCCTTCATTATAAGAGCCCGGCAAACGCACGCCTCTTACATCTATCTTACCCCCTTTAAAGGCTTTTACAAAACTTACCGGCCCACAGAATATCCTGGTATATTCTCCCTCTTTTTGTACATCGTGAATGGTATAGGTTGCGTCTCTTTCACCGGAAGTCTCAATCATGATCTGCTCCCCTATCACATTTCTGTCAATCGCAAAACCGGCATCCAACAATATCGATCCGTCTCCTTTTAAGTCCTTACTCATCGTTATCACCTTGCCTTGAATCATGCCGGATGATTTTAAATTCATCTGTTTATACCTAAGAGATGAGCCATTAATCAAAATACCCTCTATGGGATTTTTGCCTTTCAACCTTACAAGTCCAATCTTTCCTTCCATCTTAATTCCATTGGTCAGTTTTATAAACTTATCCTCTTTATTATTATACAAAATATAATCTGTTTCTCCATTCATCTTATCCACGCTGATGATGATCTCATCCCCGTTTTCGTTATCGAGGCGTTGAACGGATTTAATAAAAGGTTTGCCGCGATAAGGCTCAAAAACAGAAACAAAAGTACTGCGCAATGAAGAGCCTGTATTATGTAACAATACGTAGGTAAGCGTTTTGGGATTACCTGGTTTATTATTGGGGGGATCGCCATTGGCAAGGGCTACGTCCGAAACCTTGGTCAGGGCATGCATCCGAAGATGAATACTATCCTTATCTACTATGTTTCGATACCCATGTTCAACTTTCCAGCCCAGCATAAAAGCCGGCGCGGGATGTTTATCTTTCCTGACGTTATAGAGGAAGGAGAAACCAATCGGAAAATCATCTGACTTAGTTCCTTTAACAATATTTTCGCCTGCATAGGTTCCGGTGGGTTGTAAATCCGGGCGGAGGCCCGTGTATTGCACTTCTCCTGGAGGTCCATGGAAACTATACAAATGATCATCTCCTCCTTTTACCCGGAAAATATCCACCACATAGGCATTTTGGTCTTTGCCATCCTGATTTTCATTACCAATTATTAGCATCGTTCTGGAATATTGTTCTATACCGGGATAAGCCATTTCCCCATCAATCTCACAGACCCCAAAATTCTTTAACTGATTAAAAATTCTGGTCTTTCCTCCCCAGACTCTTTCCTGGGGCCGGTTATTGACATACACGGTATTATGTGAGATGGTGCTTTTTACCCAATCCGTTGTACTGGGAATATTGGTAGCGAATTCAGGATAACCCAGGTCGGGAGTCAACCAGTTTCCATAAGCAAACAAATCAAAATTGAGCAAATCTAAATGCCCGTGCATTTTTGTACGGCCATAATTATTAGCCAGTGCAAATTGCGAAGTTTCATTTCCCGCCTCCAATAAAGCCAATCCAAATCCACTCATCAGGTATCCTCCTACCGGGCGTGGACCGGCACGCTCACCAATCTGCTGAATTTCCCGGTTGCTTAATTCAGGGTCTTTGGAAAAAATATCCAATCCCAATCCTTTTGAAGAATAGTCATTGGCGCGGTAAGCCGCCAGCGCAATCGCTGAGTCTTTGGTGTAATGGTATCCCATTGCCATAAACGGAGGATCGCTGAGTTGCATATCCACCAGTCCTGTTGAACCATAATCTCCAATATTAGGAATGGCCTTCCCCAAAGCTGCCATCCGATAGGCTACCGTAAACACTTTTTTGAATTGGGGAAAATCGCGAAAAATATCATGATCATCATAACCCGAATAATCATGAAGAATAGTGGCTAATTTAAAAACCTGCTTTCCCCACAGCAAGGAATAAGCCGGCGCCCCTTCATCTGAAGTGCCATCCCGGTCAAAAGTTTCCACCATCAATCCGGGAATGGCTCCACCTGCCGGAGCAAATAACCAGTCGAGCCATTCCCTGGTTTTCGGATTTGTATTCATCGCCAGTGCACAAGTTGCCACGGTGAGTTGATGCATTCCCTGATTACCGCGGATTCGTAATGCCAACACTGCATCAAATGCCGTTTTCAAAATGCCCTCGTCCACGTTACTGATAAATAATTCCCGGCTACCTTTTGAAACGGATAGTTTATACTTTCGGGATTGTACGTTCAAAAATTCATACAACGAAGTATCGTTCACCGTTCCACTCAGGATTTTATCATAGGCGTCAGCCAGACTCTGCACAACTCCGGTTTCCCAGATACATCCTTCAATCTTGCCCCTTCCAGAATTACCATCTGAGTGATACCATCCCCGGTCAGCATAAGGCTTCCAATCCATAGATGGGTACACGTCTGCAATCCGGTCAAGCAGAATAGCTGCTTTATGCGCATACTGCTGATTACCGGTATATAAATAACCGTCGGCCAGCGCATTCAGTCCGTTTATTATGTGCATCCAGTATTTCCAGACATAATAGCCTATATATTTATAGGCACGACCCTGATAAACAAATCCAAATCCATCATCAACACCATATTTGTGCAGAGGGTCATTAGGATCAGGATGATCTGTGTTGTATAACAGACTGGTATCTCCTTTCGCCGGATTAAATAAACCATGCTCGTCAATAGCGCTCTGATAATATTTTTCAAAATCATTGGTCGGGAAAACAGACCCGCAGGAAGGGCAGGTTAATTTCCAGGGCTTGTTGACAAAATCGGGATCATAAGGATAGTTGCCGTATTGAAATATCTTATCGCCACAAACGATACACCCCACAAACTTGGGACCTTTGTTAAACCTGTCATAACCTACATCTATCGTTCTCGGCAGATCCTGACCGGGTACCATTTCCCATAATTCCTGGTCCGATTTTGCTAACCAGGATGCTGCCCGGGAAATAACTGAAGCCTTTTGTTTCTTTGCCCAATCATATTTTTGACAATTGCTCCGCAGGTTGGCGATCCGCTCTTCAGAATAATGGCCTCCATAGCGTTTTAGGGTTTGGCCAATACCGGAACCAGGTGACCACCATAAAAAAAGCACAAATAAATTGAGGATTTGTATGATACGGCTCATCGGATAATAATTTATAATAACATTACTTCAATTTAAATACAGTAAACATAAGTGGCCCTTCATAGTGATTTCCGGGAAAAGTATGAGAGTTTACACCAGTTTCTTTGCCATAAAGGAAACCCGGTTCGTTCGTCATTTCCACTTTATTTCTATGAACCGATTTCACTGGACAGTAATAAGTACTGCCGTCTGAAAAGGTCAACCGAATATATTTTAATTGCGCTTTAGGAATTTGCTTACTTAACGTTAAAACCCATCTGCCATTCTCTTGTTTCAGGGATATTACCTCTCCTGAAATTTGTCTCCCCGTTTTGTATTGCCAGCCGGCAGAAGAAGTGACCATCACTCCCTCACCGTATTCATTTAAAACAAGTCTATCTTTAATCTGTTTTCCTCCCAGTGTATAATATACTTCGACAGCCCTCCCTTTCATTTTTACGGAATCAATCCAGGGGCGAGAGCGGAATGGCTCATGAACAGCCAAAAAAGTGGAGGTTCCGCCTTTACAACGTTGCATAATACCGTTCAGGAAGTAATCGTCTAACTTATTATCATCTTCATCAGCCATCCGGATAGAAGGCGCACGAAATCGAAATACTTCAGTACCAGGTGGCGCAAGCAAATGTGACCGCAGTCCTGAACTGTCATATAGCCATGTTGCCGTCCATAAACCATTCACTATACCCCGATGCACATTTCTGATATATGAATATGGGTGAAAGTGCTTTGGATCCGTGTCGGATTGTTTTGTAGGTACTTCCCTGCCACCCCATTCAGGTACCATATTTTCAACCGGCGAGGTAAGCGGTACGCTGGTTTGTAAAACGCCTTCCTGCTCACACATTCCATGCAAAAACCAGTCATGTTCTTTGCCGCCTTTGACATCAAAACAATCAATCAGGTAATCGTAACCCGAAGCAGCGTGTACCATGATTAGTCTTCTTCTGTAGATGTTAGCCATAGGATATGCGGGTGAGGCATCTACATCAACAACCTTCACATGCGAATTTTGATCGTCATAAAATAATAAATTCCCGGTTACGGCTTTTTGCGTTGAACCCCATTCCTGATTTTTTTGATCAATGACCACGGTATTATGGGAAGCAGTGCTCAATGTCCAACCTCTGTATTTCGAGTGTGTATATCCAATATCTGACAGCAATTCCTGTCCCATTGCAAATAAAATAACGGAGCCATTATCAAAATGGGAATGGCCATAATTACCACTCCAATTAATATTCACCATTATCTGGTTCTTTCCCGCACCTGTTCCAAGTATCGCATTTCCCAGGGAGGGCCATAACCTGGAGAGGGTTGTATCGGTCTTCTTACTTCGGTTATACCCAAACTTCCAATCATAGCCCCAGGTATCATTAATAGGTATTTTTCGCCCGTTAGGTAAAACAGCCTCCTCATTTACCTGAATTGCCTTCTTAAAAAGTGGTATATTTTGGGTAAGGTCCGAACGATCCAAACGTTCTCCATTCCAATCCGGTGGATCGCTATAACCATCTAATACCCTGGCCACGGCCTTTAGAGAATTGATAGTCATTTCATGATATGATGGAGTTCCTTCTTTCCACCAACCGTCAGTAAAAAAACCTTTCGGAAAGAATTCTCTGAATCTTTTTACTGCTTCATGCACCATAGCAGGCTCTCCCAAAATCCGCCCTACCCGGATCATCTCTGAGTATAATCCCGGAGATTTATTTGAATACTCTTCAGGGTTGGCTGTGGTAACCTCATAACCAAGTTGCAGCAGATCCCGGGCTATGCGCTTTTCTGATTCTTGTCCGATCCATTCATCCATTCTTTGCCAATCGTATCCGCTCATTAACAAATCATATACATTAGCCAGATAAGTAGGGATATCATCATAGCCCCACCATCTCCATTTGGCTCCTCTATAAGGGCTTAGACCATCGAAAGGCCACTTTTGATTAGCCGGGAAAAAACTTACAGGAGCATTTGGATAATCGAAACGGATAGCATAGTCAGGGAAAACCTGTGCAAAACGTCCTGCAATTGCAGCAGCACGGTCTCCATATGCATTATCTTTCGTAAGATACCAGAGTTGCGCCAATTTCTCGGCCAGTGGCCGGATCCA
Source organism: Chitinophagaceae bacterium (assembly GCA_019454915.1). Lineage (GTDB taxonomy): Bacteria > Bacteroidota > Bacteroidia > Chitinophagales > Chitinophagaceae > Agriterribacter. The sequence goes on along the minus strand of JACFNM010000031.1, from coordinate 8,191 downwards.
CAACCAACGTTCATACCAGGCGTGAGCTTCAAAATAATAAGGGTAACCCGTACTGTCTTCATAATAGCGGTACATCTGCTTCACTCCACTGGGCGCTATGATAACTTTCTCCCGATTATTCGGGAACTGAGCATTGGGAAATTCCATCCCACAGTAATTGCAGCGAACTTTATCACCCATACCGGGCTTCCATCCCAGTACATTCATTTCCTGCGCGCCACTATGGCAGTTAGGGCAACCAATAAAAAAAATACCCGATGCTTCCGGTACTTCAGCGAGGACTTCTCTTATAGTCATTTTCATTAACGGAGCAACCGCCTCCTTCAATTTCGAAGTATCCGTATTGTGTGGTTCATAAATCGGATGTCCGTTATTGCGTAAGGTATCCGGTAACATTGAAAATGACGTACCGGTTAATACAAACAAAAAGATGATATGTAGAATGATTCTTTTTATGATTCTTATTCTTTTCTATTTCTATTGAGTGATAAACCTATTTCGGCTTTCGATAAAATTTTAGCTTAAAGCGTATAATTTAGACTTAACCGAAAAATAAATTGTTCCTTTCCGGTCTATCATGGCCGCATCAGCCGAGCCCGGTAATTCCGCAAGTACAGATTGGCTTCCGTCATAGAGGTTAATCTTGTATAACATTTTGCCTGCAAAAGCACCTATATGCCTTTTATCGAGCGCTATGATCCATCTGCACCCATTTCCGTTTAAAGAGATATTCTGAGTAAATTTCCTGCCCTCAGGATCATAGATCCGGAGTGTGGTGTTTACCACCAGCGCTACTAATCCGCCATGGGCAAATACGCCAAGGCCCAATGTCTCTCCTTTTTCAAAAACAATATCTTCCACGATCCCCTTTCCGGGCTTCCACGTTACAAAATGGCAGCGGACCTCATCATTATATGGCAGGCCACTCGCGCCGCCATTGGTAGTAAAATATAAATTTTCTCTGTCCGCTGTCAAGCCCGCTATTTGTTGTTGGGGCACCGGATCATACCAGTGATACATCTTTAACGTCTCAGGCTGTACCCGTGATAAGCCACCGCCATAAACTCCATATTCGGCTGACCAGCCCGTCCAAATACCTCCATCCGGCCCCATAACTGACCTGCCTTCCGGCCGGATCAAATCAGGCTTCACACTCGCAAACGTATTGGGATTCACATTATCGAAAGCATTCCAGGGCTGAAGCGGGTCGAATACGGCATGGTCACCGCCTGCATAAGCGCTCGTAAAAAGTTTTCCTTTATGAAATACCATCCCGTATACTTCACCTCCACCATTGCTCCAGGTTGGAGAGTTCCAGTATTTTTTTGTTTTAGGATTGTAGTTGAATACCGTCAGCCCAAAACCACAGGCGCCCCAAACCACTCCTTTGGAATCGGAGGTAAGGTTGAATATTCGGGTAGGAGAGGGGTCTACAGGAATTCTTTTCAAATCTGATGATTGAAGCATCCGGCCTTTTTCCAAAATATAATATTCCTGCCCCTTATAGCCCGCAGTTCTTCCGTCCACCAGGGTTTCGTCACTCTTATGCACACGGAGACGCCTTTTCAGTGAGCCATCTGAATCATCCAGTTTTGAAAAATCAGCTACGGAGTAAAAATTATACTCGTCTTCATTTTTTAGACAAATGAATGTTTCATTTGTTTCAACCACTGTATCTCCCGGGCGACCGATGTAACCCAGTTTATTATTATGAATATCATAATAGGCCACACCCGGATTGTCCAGTCCATAATAAATAAAGACGTATCCGGGTGTATCCGTAAACACATTCCTTGAATACAGATTCTTTGGATTATCCGATACTTTACCTAAGTTGACTAAAGTGTTGGTTTTGGGATCAAACTGAAAGAGTACACATCCGGGATAGGTACCTCCATATACTTTATCATCTGAAGCTACAGCCATTTGCCAGAAATAACTCTCCCCTTCTCCCACCAGGGGTTTGGCAAACGATCTTGTCTTCAAATCAAAAACATGCAGATAAGCTACTCCTGTACAGGTGCCAATGATCAGCTTTTCATTGTGCCAGTTGACCAGGCCCCAGGCGCCCTCCCCTACCGGCAATTGAAAGTTTTCTCCCTTGCCACTCTCGATATCAATAATAATAATACTGCCCGTTTCACTCGCCGCAAAATTGGAGAGTACCAGTTTCTCTTTTCCATCTAAAGGATCTGTAATCAACGTTTTGGCTAAGATGTTGAAATTGCGGCAGGGCTGGCCAAGATATTGCCATTCCTTCTTTTGCCCGATGCGCATTTCTTCTTTTGCCAGGAATAAGGATAGAGACATCACGCCCGTTGATTTTATGAAATGTCTTCTGCGCATAATAGCTGAATTTTATTTTTTTGCTTTATTATCCCATTTCAACAAGGCCGCACAAAACGGCAGATGCTCCCTTTCCCATTTTAAGTAAGCGTCTTTAATAGTGGTATACACCCGGGGATTCCCCTCGGTCAAACACAGGTAACCATAAATCTGAGGAAAATATTCCTGCCCTTTCCCTTGTCCTGCCACATCACTACTTACTGAAATACCATCTTCCTGCAAAATATTATAAAGCAGCGTATTGGCAAACCGCTTCATGTCTGTTTTATCAAAGCCAACACCCATCTTGTAACCCGCTTCCACCAGGCTAATGGTTATAGCCGCGTGTGAAATATCTTCCGGCCCGCTGAAAGGTTTCAAAAACCTGATATTTTCTGAAATACCATCGGCAGGCTCCCATCCCGTTGTCGTTACCGGCTCGTACCAGTAATCCCAGGAATAGGTGTTGTTCTCGCTCTTATATCGAAGTCGGTTCCTGAAAAGATTGATCATCTTTTGAGAACGGTCGAGGTATTCTCTTTTATTTGTAAGCCTGTACAAAGCAAGTTCTGTGCACACATGCTTTGCAAGAAAATTGAAAGGCAGGCCCACGTTATCCCAGGGAAACGACTCTCCCTTTTCCGAACATAAATAGTACCCCTCGTCCTCACCCGGACCATTGCGCCAAAGCCTGGGAACCGCATCACTATAAGTTTCTTCGGCTGCCCGGATAAAACGATCGGCAGTTGGCAACAGGTCTGAAAGCTTCTTATTGTTTTTAACCACCTCTGCAAACCGCATCATTGGATCATAAATGATTCCGGTATAGCCCATAAAGGCCAATGGTATGGGAGAGAGCATTAGCGACTGCCCGCCGGGGCGTCTTCCCCGATGCACTTTGGTTACCCGAAGCAGGTTCGATTTTTCGGTATAGCTTCCGGGTTTAGCCTGGGGAGGCGCTTTAGGATCGTTTACTATTTTTTCAATATAACGATCATCCGAAGGGTTAAGACTGAGATTGGTAAATGTCTCGGTTCGTTTTTTACGCTCATTCGATACCACCAGATTAAATCTTGAATGGCCAATCGGCTCCAACACCACCCGTGTGGAGTTATTATAATCAAATGTGGTGGACCTTAATTCGATTACCGGACGTCCTTTGGAATCCAGGAGTTTCGCTTCTGCCGTCACAAAATCCTGCCCCATAGTCCATGCCGGACGGCTTATTCCTGAGCCGTCGGTCACGCCTCTTTTGTCATCACGATGGGTCAGCACCCTGCCGCCCCTGAAAGCCACTTCATCCAGATACTTCCTGTCTTCGGTAGCCTCATATAAATCAACCAACGCCTGGAGCGTGTAGAATTCTCCCCATGCTAATGTTGCCGCGTCGGGATGTTTCACCCAAGGGTCTTCTTTATATCCTTTTTCATACAACTCAACTGCACGCTTAGCACTGATTTTGGCGTCTCCGTCTAATAAATGACTGGAAGCCGTTTGAGTCCGCCCTGCACCACAGATAAAAACCAGGAAGATCCCGAAGCACATCTTTCTATTTATGAAATCCGATATCATTTAAACCATCCTTTTGGAATTTTCAAACTCCATACTTCGCTGTTTAGCTTATATTTTGGCTCGGCGGCTCCGCCAGCAACCCATATCTTATCGCGGAATACAAATGCAGAATGCTCGTGTCTACTCGACCAGCAGGAGTCTGATTTGAATTCCGTCCAGTGCTCACCATCTTTCGAATACCATACGTCACCAAAATTGTGATTCTGATCAGACCAGCCTCCAAGCACCCACATCCGGTTTCGGTATACTACCAAAGAAAACCACAAGCGTGGCGCCCATTGAGCGGCAGACGTTACTTCCGTCCAATGTACCCCATCTTCCGAACACCATACGTCATGGGTAGCAACTGCCGGATCCGGAGCGCGTTTGCCGCCTCCCATAATCCATATCTTAGCATCAAAAACCACCGCCTGTGCATAAGCCCTTTTCGACCAACCCGCATTGGCGGTTTCTAATTGCCATTGCTTACCATCTGACGACGACCACACATCATTCATCAGGGTGCTGTCATTGTTATGATAAAAATCACTAGTGCCGCCCATTACCCACATCTTACCTTTAAAAACAACAAACCCCGCACCTAATCTCGGACTCCATCCTGCATTGGGAGTAACCAGTTCCCATTGCAGCCCGTCGGTAGATGACCATACCTTATTGCTGCATTCGCTGCCGGGTACCTTACGTCCACCCATGATCCACATCTTATTTTTAAAAGCGAGCGATACGGGCAAATCACCCTGCACCCATGGTGCGGTTTCAATGGTACGCACCCAGTTTTTTCCATCCGAAGATTTCCATACATCTAAAAAGTTAGGTGTTTGAGGAGTATCCCAACCGCCCAGAATCCACATTGCATTGTTATACACAAATTCCCCCTGGGAATCCCTGGGTCGCCAATCCGCGTCATTAGTTTCCCGTACCCAATTGATCTTTCTTTGCTGCGCAAATACCGACGGTATTCCCAACAAAAAGATGAAGCCAATTCTGACTACCCGTGTCATTGTATATTTAGTTTTTCAAAGCCTGATAATATTTCCCTTTTTGCATGAACCTTTAAAGACCGCTAATCGTCGCCTGACTTATCTCTGTACACTCAACCTGCAGGAAAGCAGCCGGTATACTTTTTCCTTTACATCAAACTGACCGAATATATAGAGCCATTCCCTCTCATTTAGTTGCAGAAACTGACCATTCATCGCATTATAGTAATTCGTGAAAGGCATCCCTTCCGGATCTTTTTGAATGAATTTTTCGGTTTTCCAGGTCTTCCCTTCATCAAAACTCCTGCTAAAATGAAGTCCGTACAGATCGGGTTCGGGTAACGGGTATATCTCCCTTGAATAAGGTATTCTGCTTGCCTGTAACAAAGAGCCGTCCGGCAAAGTCAAACCATTGGATGCGGCTCCTGTACCCGGAAGATTGGTCGGTTCGTATGCCGACCAGGTCTCGCCATTGTCACCACTTTCCGACCGAAAAAACCAGGTATCTTTCGGGCTGTCTTCCAACCTGCCTAATTTCTCTCTTCCCCTTATAATCGAAACCAATTTACCTTCTTTGGTCAAAAACAGAGTTTGTTCATTAAACCCTGCACTTACATCCGGCCTGTCTCTGATATTCAGGTCAGGCTCATAAGCCACGTCGCGATATCTCCAGGAAATGCCGTCATCGTCACTGATGAGTACACCGCATCTCCAGTTTTCCCCCTTGTTCTTTGCTCCCCAGATGCTAAAAACAAGCCGCCCACCGGGCAACATAAGACCTCCCTCCATCCATTGCTCTCCTAAAAATGTACCGCTTGGATAACGGGTGTAATCCCACTCTTCCGACCCGCCTTCCTTCCGGCCAATAATAAGCATAACATCCCGCCATTGCGGATCGGCAAGCATTCCTGAGCCCTGCGTGCCTTCTTCATATTGGCCGCCTATTGCCAGCAAAGTGCCTCTACGGGTTGGACCAAATACGGACATCCATAAGGCCTCCTTTTCCCGCTCTTCAAAATTTATGAACAGACGCGAAGCAAATAACTCCGGCTTCGACCATGTTTTTCCGGTATCCTTCGATCGGATCAAAAAAGGTTCTTTGCCCGTTTCATCATCTTCCACGTTTCCTTCGGTAAACGTGCCCATTAACTCGCCGTCAACTCCAAAAATAAAATGGCCACCTATGGTGTTGTATCCGCTGTCCTGTCCGTCATAAAATATTCTGTAGTCACTAACGACCAGCGTATCGCGTTTTTCCGGCTGGTGGCAGGCTGCAAAAGCAAAAAGATAGAGAACATACATCCCTCCAAATCTAATACTACGATTTCGTTGTTTAAGAGGCGCAGCAAACATAACGAACACAGTTTATTTAGTTGACAACGCTCGTATTTCTCTCTCGTTCAACGCCCTGTTATAAAGTCTGAGTTCTCTTAAACGACCATTGAAATAATCGTTGGGACCAAATCCAATTTGTAGGGGTAACCCGTTGTTCAGATTCATTTTCACCGAATCGGGGATTTTAGTTTCACTCACTATTTTACCATTCACGAATAATCTCAAACGATCAGCCGTTTTAATTGCTGCCACATGTTGCCAGCCTGCCGAAATCTCATCAGGAGACATCACCGATTTTCCTGCTTCGTAGCCGTATATTTTCCCCGAGGGAAGCGTGCTGCAGAATACCTTACCATCGTACTCCGCCATCGTCCATACCCGACGATACTTTACATCGGGTGTTTTATCCAGTTGATCCATCATTAGCCAGGTGGTATCGCCTTCATACGAATACACTTCTCCCAAAGGGAGGGTACCGGCTATCAGGCGTCCGTTATGCACCAACATACCCATTACTTCCAATTCTTCGCCTAATCTTCCGATATCGGTCCATTGTTTGATGCCGTCAAAGCGGTACACCCGGCCACTTGCCCAGGTGGCAACGTACAGGTTTCCCCGGTAAACAGCGAAAGCATAGGTTTGAGTATTTACTTTTTCTTCTCCCACCTGTCCACAATCCGTCCAGGTATTACCATCATAACGGTATACATGACCCCAATCCCAACTGGTGGCATAAAGATAGCCGTCATAAACAGCCATATTAACCACCCGTTTGCCATCCGGCACGCCGCAATCTACCCACTCCTTTCCGCCTTCATACCGGTAAAAAGAAGCGGGAGGCTTCATGGAAGTAGCATATAATTTTCCGTTATATACGACCATACCACCAATACAATCTACCTCGGGCAACTGACCACAGTCCTCCCATTTATCCGGCGCCACATAGCGAAAGACCCTTCCGCCGGGCTTTATATTCTCTGATTCCGGAAGTGAGGAGCCACCTACCCTGTAATGGCCCGTTCCGGCATAAAGCTCGCCATTCAATACGGCAAACGAGATTACACTATTGGAACTATCCAGGAAGCCGCAGTCCACCCATTTCCTGTCTCCGGTATAGCGATATACATGACCCCGTTCCGTTGCTCCCGCTTCACAGGTAGCTGCATACAGTTCTCCTTTATAGTTGACCAATCCAAAAGCCAGTAATGCATTACCCGGCCGTCCATACTCCTCCCATGTTGAAGACAGGTTATCATCTATACCAAAATCTAATTGCCGGGTATTGGCCGGATTGGTGGTGACATCATTTGTTTTTAAGCTGAGATGAAATCCTTTTCGTGATGACGGGTCGTACTGACTGATGATATCTCCCGGCACGTCATCTAAGGCTTCTTCGGTATGTATCCAGCCGGCTACGCTAAAGTCACCGGTACCCAACTGCAATTTAGGGTTAGCCGGTACTTCCAGCCAGGCGCTTCGTCCGTCAAACGATGCAGCAGAGTTGCTTTGACTGTTAGCATCTGCTACATTCAGTTGAACGGAGCCATGCATAATGGTCTGAAGATCGTTACCGGATTTATCGGAGATATCACCGGATAATGGCCAATAGCCTGCCAATCCCTGCGAAAGTTCCGTTTGCGGATGGCAGGAGAAAAAATAAGCAGCTATATATACTAAAGCTACACTGCGTAAATGAGGAGACGAGATCATTGTTTTCATCTGTTTTATTTTGATAAACAAACTCATTTTAAACATCTTCTGTTTCAGTCGGTATCCGTTCTATCATAGTAATCGGATAACCCGACGAAACGCTATGCAGTCAATCCGGAGCTTTGCAATAGGCTTAGAAATTACCGCAAAATCCTAAATAAGGAAACAGCCATTAACGCTTTTGAGCGTTTTTCATTTATGTGTTATATATCTTCAATCTATATCATCGAAATACAAAAGTTAACACTATATAATCGGTTCTGATTTAT
>JACFNM010000030.1 GCA_019454915.1 Chitinophagaceae bacterium | reverse complement strand
AATAACAATCGCTTAAACATATAAACCGTTTGAACAAAAATTTACCATAACTACGCTGCTTTCACCCATAGAAAGAATCTATTCATTCCCGAAGATCTTAAAATATCTCCGGATATTCCTTTTGTAGAAACTGTATCACACCTGAACCTTCTATTTGTTTTTCCCAGTACCAGCCGGTCAAATCCGGTGTACTAAATTCGAAATGACTGATCTCATCCCAATCTAAATTGGAAAGATCCTCATTGAGGTAGAAATATTTCCCTCCATAACGTTGTTCAAATTTTCGAATCCATTCGTAGTCCGTTGTGACGACAGGAATATCACAGGCAGCATAATCTAAAAACTTGGAAGGAACCTGCTTGTTAAATGGTTCCCGATTCGGAATATAGTTAAAAGCATATTTTGCCCGGACAATATACTTATAGACTTCGTCAAAACGTACCGGACCCTGAAAGTGAATATTCGGGTACGGAGAAAATTTCTTCTGCAAATCGCCATAATGATCGCTCAGGACGAGTAAACGTCTGCCTTTCATCCTACCCTCAGCAAAACAATCAAACAAACCATCGAGTCTTCTTTCTTTGGCTATATTTCCTACGTAGATAAAATCATAATCCTTTTGAGCGTCATGCGAAGTCATCAGGGCATTGCGTGTTACTCCGTGGCTCCTGAAGCCATAACCAATTTCGTCATTAAACGAAAATTGATCTCTCACATACTCATTAGAAAAAATGCGATAGTCAGGAACACAATTAAACCGTCTTTTAATAGTATTTTTAAGTCCTGCAAAAGGAGCAATGGAAGCAGAAGCGTATTCGTGTATAAGGACAGAGCCTTCCGAACGCTTAAAATGCGTCCCGAGAAAATGCCATTCAACGTGCGCTTTTGCCTCACGTACTTCTGCAGCTTTCAATACCATCGTTTTTATTTCGGGATAATTCCGGAAATAAGAAATATAGGCATCAACCTCAGGTAGAAAAGAAATCCCGTTATGAACGAAGGCAATAGTCATGACTCCCCGTGGTATTACCGGCTTTCAGCACAACGTTCATCTTGATGCAGAAGTAGAAAGAGAAAGAATAAACACAGATTCCTCAATGGCAGTTACTGCATGAGCTAATCCTTTATGCAAGGTAACCATGTGACCCTGTCTTAAATTCACGGATTTATTTTGAGATTCAAATTTAATTTCGCCCTCTAATACATGCAGGCTCAGAATTCCTGCGGCAGAATGTTCGCTCAGTACAGCCTCCTTATGCAGGGCCACCAAAACGATCCTCAGTCCGTCCGTTTTGAAAACGGTAATCGCGTTACGATCGCTCGTTTTCCAGGCAGGTTCACTTTTTATCTGCTCCACGAAACCCGGAATATCAATTTGTACCATTGGCGCATCCAATACCCTTTCACCTTCCGGCCGCTGGTCAGTGGAAATGTTGTACTTCTCTTCCATGTTTTTTATTTGAATAGGCTCCTAAAGATACAGTATTTCAAGGAAGTTAATAAATTTGCATAAGAAATACTAACTTTCCTGAAAAGAACTCCTCTTTTCTGAAGTCTATTTTTCAGAAAAATTAAAATCAATTTTATAATGAATTCATTAGAGTCAAAAGCGATTAACACAATTCGCATTTTATCCGCCGATGCAGTACAGAAAGCTAACTCCGGACATCCCGGTACGCCAATGGGATTGGCGCCTATAGCCCACGTCCTCTGGTCGGATATCATGCACTATAACCCAAAGAATCCCGACTGGGCAAACCGGGACAGGTTCATTCTTTCCTGCGGTCACGCCTGTATGTTGCAATATAGCATCCTGCACTTAACCGGTTACGATGTCACTATGGAGGATATCAAAAATTTCAGGCAGCTTCATAGTAAGACGGCAGGCCATCCGGAATACGGACTGTGCCCGGGCGTTGAGGTTACAACCGGTCCGCTGGGACAGGGCTTTGCCAACGGGGTTGGGATGGCCATCGCACAACAATATCTCGCTTCACGCTATAACAAACCCGGCTTTTCTCTCTTCGATTATCATATTTATGCAATTTGCAGCGACGGTGACCTGATGGAAGGTGTGGCCTCTGAAGCAGCTTCGGTGGCCGGGCACCTTAAGCTGGGCAAGATTGTTTACCTGTACGATGATAACAGAATTACGATTGAGGGAAATACCGATCTCGCGTTTTCAGAAAATGTTCCGGAACGATTCAAATCGTATGGATGGCACGTGCAGACTGTGGAAGATGGAAACGATATCGCCGGTATTAAAGCGGCTATAGAAAATGCCAAAAAAGCTGTTGACCAGCCCTCGCTGATCTGTGTGCGGACGCAAATAGGCTACGGCAGTCCGAACAAAGTGAATACCGCAGCCGCCCACGGCGCCCCGTTAGGAGAAGACGAACTGATCCTGGTTAAGAAAAACTTGGGCTTTGACCCCGAAAAGAAATTCTACGTTCCCGAAGACGTCGAAAAATTTTACATGGAAAAAGGCGGCAAAGGACAACAATCGGAAAAAGAATGGGATAACCTGTATCAATCCTACAAGCAAAAATATCCTGCGGAAGCAGCAGAATATGAAACATTCAGCAGCGGCAAACTACCCGAGGGGTGGGATAAAGATTTACCCGTTTTCCAGCCAGACAAAAAAGGTGTTGCTACCCGGAAAGCTTCGGGCGCTACGCTAAATGCTATCGCTGATAAGTTACCGTTAATGATCGGCGGGTCTGCCGACCTGGCGCCATCCACCGACACTTTTTTAAACGGCTATACCTCTTTTAGTGATTCCGATCATAGCGGGAGGAACCTTCACTTTGGCATCAGGGAACACGGCATGGGGGCTATATTAAATGGCATGGCACTGACCAAAGGAATCATTCCTTACGGCGCCACTTTCCTGATTTTCTATGATTACATGCGTCCGCCTGTACGCCTCGCCGCTATCATGAAGATACGTCCCATTTTTGTGTATACTCATGATAGCATTGCCCTTGGTGAAGACGGAACCACGCATCAGCCCATAGAACAATTGGCGGGTCTCCGTTCGGTGCCCAATATGACCATCATCCGTCCGGCTGATGCCAATGAAACGGTACACGCATGGCGGACGGCGCTAAACCATCAGGGTGGGCCGGTAGCCATCATTCTTACCCGGCAAAATTTACCCGCCATTGATCAAAACCTATATACAAAAGCCTCTGCGCTTGAAAAAGGCGCCTATATTCTTTCCGATTGTGAGGGAGAACCCCAGATTATTTTGATGGGCACCGGCAGTGAAGTACACCTGCTGATAGAAGCCCAGGAAAAGTTAAAACAGGAGTCCATCCTCGCAAGGGTTGTAAGCTTTCCATCCTGGGAACTTTTTGAAAAGCAGGACAAGGCATACAGGGAAAAAGTATTACCCGGTCAGATACGCAAACGGCTCGCCGTGGAAGCAGGCTCTCCCCTGGGCTGGGATAAATATATCACCGAAGAAGGCGGAATGATAGCCATTTCTCAATTCGGGGAATCAGCACCCGGGCCTCAGATTATGAAGGAATATGGTTTTTCGGTTGAGAACGTGATTGAAAAAGCAAAGGCACTATTAAAAAAATAGAAGAAAATAAAGAAATAAGTAATGAAGAAAATATTAATCGCGCTTGATTATAACGTCACAGCGCCTCAAATTGCTGAGACGGGTTACAAGCTGGCTAAGTCCATGAACGCTTCGGTAACTTTACTCCATGTAACTACCGATGCGGTATATTATGCCTCAAGAAGCTATTCTCCCGTTTTGGGGTTTGACACCTTCAGTGATTTGAATATTTTGGAAACGACTCCCGTGGAAGAAATCAAGGAAGCCGCTCAAAATTACCTGGATCAGTTAAAGCTCCACCTCGGAGATGATTCGATCCAGACCCTGGTAGAAGAGGGCGATACCGGCGAATGTATTCTGGAAGCTGCCGCTGCCATACACGCCGATATTATTGTGATGGGAACGCACAGCCGGAAAGGGATCAACAAAATATTGATAGGCAGTGTAGCTGAAAAAGTATTGCGACACAGTACTATTCCGCTGTATATCATCCCTACGAAGATGTTTGAAGATAGCCAGCATTAAAGAACTATATCTTGTCAACGAGGGTCAGCGACACGATAACAGTTTTCGTTCTTCATGGCTATCAGGACGGAATCGGGAAAAGATAAATCATCTGGCCGGTTGACAAATCAATAAAATATCATCATCATGAAAAGTGAACATTTGTATGCAGAAGCCACCAGAGAGAATGCTGAAAAAAGAGCGGCTGCTGCTCCTGAAATAATAGATGTATGGCGGAATTTCAGCAGAACCGTATTCAAAGAAGGAGCCCTGCCTGAAAAAACGAAACAACTGATTGCCGTGGCAGTAGCACATGTCACGCAATGCCCCTATTGCATCCATGCACATACTGCCCAGGCCTTGCGTAAAGGAGCTTCCAAAGAAGAAATCATGGAAGCGGTATGGGTTGCCGCTGAAATGCGGGCAGGTGCGGCTTATGCCCATTCGGCGCTTGCCATGGACGAAATCGAAGCCAACGAAAAAGCATGACGGATGACGATGTCATGATGCATCGCTGCGAAGCGTTGGGACGGGAAGCTGCTGCAAAAGGAGAAGCGCCCGTGGGGGCAGTTATTGTTCAAAACGGAATAATCATCAGCGAAGCGCAGGAAGCGTCTAAAAGCAAACAGGACATTACCTGTCATGCCGAAATCGAAGCCATCCGGTTAGCCACGCAAAAGCTGCATAACCGGATCCTTTCGGATTGTGAGTTGTACACTACGCACGAGCCTTGTGTGATGTGTTCATACGTAATCCGTTTTCATCGCATCAGAAGAGTGGTGTATAAAAATGCCTCCGAATATTTAGGTGGTGACACTTCTTCCATGCCCGTTCTTACAACCGGCGAAGTGCCGGCGCACTGGAGTAAGCCGCCCGTCGTTGAAAGATGGGATGACGCGGGTGGATAATACCGTTAACGAACCCTTTTTACGCGTACCTTTGCCATATATAATACGCGGGATGTGCAGAAAATGAAAACAGAAGGAGGTAATAGCAGATTACCCAACCAACCATTTTTTTCCATTGTTATCACCACTTACAACAGGACAAACCTGTTGAAACGCGCTTTACATTCCCTGATTCAACAAATAGAAGCGGATTGGGAAGGAATCATTATTGACGATGGGAGTACGGATGGTACCAGTGAAGGAATAGCGTCTTTTCTAACGTCAGCATATCGGATTTCTTATTACCGGCAAAACAACAAAGGCTATGTACAGGCAAAAAACGCAGGTATCTTCCTGGCCGCAGGCAAATACATCACCTTTCTCGACTCCGATGACGAATATCACCCAAATCATCTCTCTGAAAGGAAACAAATTTTAATTAAGCACCCGGAGATTGACCTGCTGCATGGCGGAGTGGAAGTAATTGGAAGTCCCTATGTGCCCGACCGGTTCAATAAGGGAGGGATGGTTCATGTTAAAGATTGCGCCATCGGCGGCACCTTTTTTATCCGGAACGAACTGGCGCATCGCCTGCATGGCTTCAATCCGGTCAGGTTAGGAGATGATGCCGAGTTTCTGGACAGAGCAAAACAAATAAAAGCTAACATTGTAAAAATTGAACTGCCAACCTACGTCTACCATCGCGAAAATGAAAATTCCATTACCAATACGCTGGCAGCAGAAAGATAACTTGGAAACACTTCTCTTCTAACGTACAACAAGGCCGAATACAATGTCTTCATCAACAAAACAAATATGGACTATCGGTCATTCCACCCACAGCATTGAAGTATTTATGGAGATGCTGCAATCATTTCAGATTGAAATGCTCGTAGATATTCGTCACTTTCCGGGTTCGGGGAGATTTCCCCAATTCAACAAGGATAACCTCGAAATTGTATTACCCCAAAATCATATCCGCTACCAGCATATCGAAGCCCTTGGAGGAAGAAGGAAAGAAAATAAAGATTCAAAGAACACGGCCTGGCAGCATCCCAGCTTCCGTGGCTATGCCGATTATATGGAAACGGATGATTTCAAAAAAGCAATTAAAGTTCTTGAAAAAATCGCTGAGCAGTACAGGACGGTCTATATGTGTTCTGAAGCTGTATGGTGGCGCTGTCACCGCAGTATGGTATCCGATTATCTGAAAGCTTCCGGCTGGACTGTATGGCATATTATGGCTACAGGCAAAGCGGCCGAGCATCCTTATACCGCACCCGCGAGGCTCGACCATGGAAGATTAAGTTATACCAGCGGCATCTTAGCCCGCGGGTAGTAAATATTCGGAGAAGAATGCTTACCCCGTTTATTTTTTCTTTCCGAAATAGGAAGACAACACTTCGTTTATCATTTACCTTTGATGTTATATCGGAACGGGCATGAATGAGATGGATAAACTTTATGAGCAGATAAAACAATGTGAAGTTTGTAAGGAGCATTTACCACTGGGGCCACGTCCTATCGTGCAATTAAGCAGCCACTCCAAAATTGTCATCATCGGGCAGGCGCCCGGCAGAAAAGTGCATGAAACGGGCATACCCTGGAATGATGCCAGCGGTAAAAAGCTGAAAGCCTGGTTGGGGGTGGATGACGCAGCCTTTTACAATGCCGGTATTTTTTCTATTATGCCCATGGGGTTTTGCTATCCCGGAAAAGCTCCTTCTGGCGATATGCCGCCACGTCCTGAATGCGCGCCGTTGTGGCATCCTCAAATATTATCGCGTTTTGATAACCCTCCCCTGTTATTACTAATCGGACAGTACGCTATTAATTATTACTTAAAGAAAGAAAAGAAATCAAGCCTGACGGAAACCGTTAAACACTTCAGGGACTATCTGCCTAAGTATTTTCCTATGCCTCATCCCTCACCCAGAAATCAATATTGGCTAAAGATCAATCCGTGGTTTACGGAAGAAGCTATACCTACCCTTCAGCACTACGTAAAGCTGGCGATTGAAGAAAATATCCCTACTGACGGTTTATCAACAACATGATTTTAAATTATATTTCAAAATGACAACAGATCAAAACAGTGATTCTTCAAAAGGAGATATATTAAAAGCTCTTCATTACAATGG
The DNA here is from genome assembly GCA_019454915.1 of Chitinophagaceae bacterium. Lineage (GTDB taxonomy): Bacteria > Bacteroidota > Bacteroidia > Chitinophagales > Chitinophagaceae > Agriterribacter. Next base: position 12,371 of record JACFNM010000030.1, on the reverse strand, counting down.
CCAAATCCTGGTTCTCCCCAACATCTGGGATCCGCTGGGCGCTTTATTGTTAGAAGACGTCGGATTTCCGGCAGTCGCGACCGCCAGCGCAGCCATCGCCTCGGGTAACGGATATCCTGATGGAGAAAAAATTCCTCTTCAGGAGGTGATACAAATTCTAAGGAAAATTGTGTCGTCAGTCAAGATACCGGTTACTGCCGATATTGAAAGCGGATACGCCTGCGATAACCGGCTATTGACAGAAAACATTAAACAATTACTCGATACCGGAATTGCAGGAATAAATATTGAAGAGACCTGCCATACCGATGGTAGTATCTTTTCAGTAGAAGTACAATGTGAAAGAATCAGGTTGATTCGAAAGGCAGCTTTAGACATGGGTGTTGATGTATTCATCAATGCACGTACAGACGTGTATCTTCGCCCTAATCTGTTTCCACCAGATCAGGTTCTCGAAGAGGCGATCCGACGAGGAAAAGCATTCAGAGATGCCGGCGCAGACGGGTTCTACCCTATTCTGTTGAAAGACCGGAATTCTATGGCAGAAATTATCAGGGAAGTGGCTCTGCCGTTAAATGTACTTTTGCTTCCCGATACGCCGGAATTCGATCAGCTCAAAGAAATCGGTGTTGCAAGGGTTAGCCTCGGTCCGGGCTTTTTGAGAATGGCTATTGCCGCCATGAAAAATACCGCAGAAAAATTACTGCATCATCAGGGCATGAACGAGGTCAAACAAAACCCGGTTACAGGTGCGTACTTAAACCAGCTCATTGGAAAGAACAGAGAAGCATAGCTCTACAAAATCAGTACCCGTTTATCTTTACTCAAACAAAATGAACAAATACAAAATTTATGTCAGTAATTATTACTTCCTTGGAAACAAGAGACGTCAGATTTCCCACCAGCAAGACTTTGGACGGCTCCGACGCCATGAACCCCGACCCGGACTATTCGGCTGCTTACGTTATTTTAAAAACCAATCAACCGGGTCTTGAAGGGCATGGACTCACCTTCACCTTAGGACGCGGAAATGAATTATGCGTTGCAGCCATTCAATCCCTTTCCAGGTTGATCATCGGCAAGTCACTGGAAGAATTTACGTCGAACATGGCCGGGTTCTGGAAACTCATCACCGGCGACAGTCAATTGAGATGGCTGGGCCCGGAAAAAGGAGTCATTCACATGTCCACCGGAGCCATTGTAAACGCCGTCTGGGATCTCTATGCCAAGGCAGAGGGAAAACCCTTATGGAAATTGATAGCGGATATGAGTCCGGAACAATTCGTCTCCTGTATAGATTTTACTTACATCACGGATGCCATCACGCCGGAGGAAGCACTATCCCTGTTAAAAAAATTGGAGGGCACAAAGCTGGAAAGAATAGACTATTTACTAAAAAATGGATATCCTGCCTATACCACTTCAGCGGGCTGGATGGGTTATTCAGAAGAAAAAATTCGCCGGTTGAGTAAAGAGGCGAAAAAAGAAGGCTGGACACACCTCAAAATGAAAGTGGGCGCTGATTTGAAAGAAGACGTTCGCAGGGCGGAAATTATCAGGCAAGAGATTGGTGGCGATCTAAAACTAATGATGGACGCCAACCAGAAATGGGATGTGAAGGAAGCCATAGACCACATGAAAGTTCTGGCAAAATTCAATCCCTGGTGGATAGAAGAGCCTACAAGTCCCGATGATATCCTGGGACATCTCACCATCCGCAAAGCGCTTTCTCCCATTAAAGTAGCTACAGGAGAGCATTGCCAGAATCGGGTGATGTTTAAACAATTTCTACAAAGCGGGGCCATTGATATATGCCAGATCGACAGTTGCCGTGTTGGAGGGGTAAATGAGTTACTGGCTATTATGCTGATGGCGGCCAAATTCAATATACCCGTTTGTCCGCATGCCGGAGGAGTAGGCTTGTGCGAATATGTGCAGCACCTTTCGATGATTGATTACATCGTTATCAGCGGTTCTTTGGAAAACAGGATTACCGAGTATGTAGATCATCTGCACGAACATTTTAAGTATCCTGTAGTTATCAGGAATGGAAATTATATGCCTCCGCAGGATCCCGGATACAGCATCACGATGAAGGATAATTCTATCCAAGATTATACTTTTCCCAACGGAAAAATGTGGAGAAAATAATCATAATAATGAGCTTAGAGAATAGGCGCTACCTTTACTCGTTTCTATTTCAATGATTTTTTCGCCATACCGAATCTTGCAGGACCCGCCTTGTTTTGATAAGAGGTTGGCGTCCTGCAATTGTCCGTCCTTCCATGTCATACTTATTTCAAAACCTCCCCTGGCGCATAAGCCCTTCACTTCGCCTTCTTTCCAGGATGAAGGCAGGGCAGGCAACAGTTCAATAAAATCTTCATGACTTTGAAGAAGCATCTCCGCTATTCCGGCGGTAGCCCCAAAATTTCCATCTATCTGAAAAGGCGGATGAGCGCAAAACAGATTGTTATAGGTGCCGCCGCTATTGGTCATTTCCACCCCGCTTGAATGAACCGGGTTCAATAAACGATTAAGCAATTTTAACGCATGGTCTCCATCATGCAACCGCGCCCAAAATCCAATTTTCATTGCCAATGACCAGCCCGTACCGCCGTCTCCTCTCCGCTCTAAAGACTTACGTGCTGCCTGTGCCCAATCAGGCGTCTTATAGAAAGAAATCTGATTACCGGGGTACAAAGCAAACAAATGAGAAACATGGCGATGCTGTGGTTCCAACTCTTCAAATTCACTGGACCATTCCATCAATCTTCCGTCGGAGCCAATAGCCGGATCAGGAATTTGGCGGATGGCGGCCTCTATTTTTGCGATAATCGTGTCTTTCTGACCCAGAACATTCGCGGCGGCTATGGTATTTCTAAACAAGTCATGTATCACCTGGTGATCATGGGAAGGCCCCATACTAATACTCGCAACACTGCCATCAGGAGCGCGAAACGTATTTTCCGGAGAGGCTGCGGGCCCCGACACCAGCTTTCCGGATACGGGGTCTCGCACTAACCAGTCCAGATAGAATGCAGACGCTGATTTTAATATCGGAAAAATATTATTCAGGTACGCTTCATCCAGCGTAAACGCATAGTGCTCCCAAAGATGCTGGCACATCCAGGCACTCGCCCCCACGTGTAGGCCCCAGCTTGGGTGTTCTCCCGGCGCGGTATATCCCCATACGTTCGTGATGGGGTGCATCACCCAACCACCGGCCCGATACTGTACCCGGGCTGTCCGGGCTCCGGGCGTTTGCAGGGACGCTATTAATTCCGTCATTTGTAAATGGGTCTCGGACAGATTCGTTACCTCCGCCGGCCAATAATTCATCTGTATATTTACATCAGTATGATAGTCGCCATTCCAGGGCGTTTGTATTTTATTGGCCCAGATGCCCTGCAGGTTAGCGGGCAAACTCCCCTGCCTGGAAGAAGATAAAAGCAAATACCTCCCGTACTGAAAATAGAGTGCATATAAGCCCGGCTCCATTTGCGTTTGCTTGTTTCTTTGTAACAACAGATCCGTTGGAACCGATTGTTCGTGCTTTCCGAGTTTTAAGGATACCCGATTCATGTATCCCGAAAAGTCGTTTATATGTTCCCGGCGAAGTTCAGCAAATCCCTTGCGGACAGCCTCGACAGAAATGCGCACAGGTTCTTCTTCAAAATCATTGTTCTTATAATCCGGGTAATGCAGACGGTAATCGGTGGATGAAGTAATGACCAGCATCACTTCAGTTGCTTTTTTCACTATCAGTTTGTTATTATCCGTTAACAGTTTCCCTCCTTTTACGACCGGAACGACCATTACTTTATACCTCATACCCTCGCTACCCCGCCCATCGTTCATCACGCCGGACATCACCAGTCCATTATTCACAACCCTTGTATTAAATCGCTCAGGCCGGTTAAGCTCCAGGGAAAAAGAGATTGCTTTGGATGTTGAAGCTGTAAGGCGGACTATCAACGCCTTAGCCGGGTAGCTGGCAAAAATTTCCCGTTTAAACTGAATTCGATTCTGTTCGTAGACAACCGATGCAATACCTGTCATCAAATCCAAATCACGATAATAGTTTTTATAAGTTGAATGCTTTCCGAAATCAATCCACAAATCACCCAAAGTCTGAAAGCATCCATAAGGTACCGTGGAACCATTACCATTACCAGAACCGGCGCCTTTACATACCTGGGTGCGGTTGGTCAGCTCAGTAGCTTCCTTATATTTTCCCGCAAAAACCAAATTCCTGATTTCCTGTAAGGACGTAAAGGCTTCCGGATTATCATTATCCGCCACACTCCCACTCCATAAGGTTTTGTCGTTGAGTTGGATTCTTTCCCTATTCACATCTCCAAACACCATGGCACCTATAAAGCCGTTGCCCACAGGCAATGCTTTCAACCACTCTTCATCATTTTTCCAACCATCATCCACGTCCTTTATGGATGCATCGGCCGGCGCGGTATACCATAGTACAGGATTCTGCATGGGTTGAGCCAGTACAATGTTTACCATCACGGAAAAAATACTAAAGGCAAACACTCTCTTCATAACGGCTATTTTTTGCAATCAAATATAAACAACAGTACCTAAAAGCGTTGATGATACAGCCTCCCGTCAGTTCGTATTTATAACTTCTTCCGGAAGTTTGTTTTTGAATCCATGCAAATGCACAGTATCCCTGTTGACATCATTGCCCTGATCGGTGATATACGCTTATTAAGATTTCTCGAACATCTTATGCATAAAGCGGAGGATAGTAAATTCCACCGGGCGAACCACTGCCATACCGATTTCGACTATCATGCGACCTTCCTCTATATCCAACACTGTCATAGTTTCTCCTAATCCTACTTTCACAAAAAATGCTTCTACTGTTCTGCTGCCCATTAAAGCACCTGCCATCCACTGCCGGGTCAGGTAATTATCGATCATTGATTTTACCCGGGTCCGGGTATTGCTATCGTTGGGTTCAAATACAAATTGTCCGGTAGCCTTTTTTACAGACTCTTCTACCATGTTAAAAAATCTTCTTACGGAGATATAACGCCATTCATTGTCATTACCTGCCAAAGTTCGGGCGCCCCATACGATAGCAGGGCCCCGGCCTTCAAACTTCCGTATCACGTTTATGGATTTGCCTGTCTTAGTATCTACATTCAACTCTTCCTGTTGCAGCCTGGTAATTAAAAACTGAGGTTGTATTACATTATTAATATTAATGTTAGCCGGCGCCTTCCATACGCCTCTTGAACCATCAACCTGTGCATAGATGCCAACCATTGCCGATGACGCAGGAAGTAGCATGGGAATGTCGTTAATTGCGCTTTTAGCCTGGAAATACCAGGCATTATTAATTGTCTTCAGTTCGGCTAATGTACCGGCGGCTCCGCCGGTGACGGTCACCGATTCGTCATTATCCTGCGATTGATCTCCGGGCACCTTATAGTTGAAATTAACACCCGTAAGTATGCGGGGAAAATATACGGCGGCATATTTCAAATCATTGGTAGTGCCGGATAAGGTATCTCTCAGGAGCTGAATATCGGCCTGCCAGCGCCCGCCATTGTCTTCTGAATGATACACATCCAATACCACAAACCGGTCCCGCAGCAATACACATTGTTCAATAGCCGCACGATGTACATCGTAATATTCATCAGCGTTCGCCAGGTTGATAGCATCGGGAAAGACCAGCAGAGTAACCTCATCTACCTTAGCCACTTCTGCCAGTCCGCCTAAAAGGTCCTGCTCAACAATACCTCCCCCCGTTGACTGATAATCGCCGACGGAAGTTATCCAGCAGGGCCCGCCTCCATTATCAAAAAACATTTGTAACGAATAATACATCAAAAACTTTGACCGCTTTGCTTCGTCCAACTTACCAATTATCTTGACTCCTGCTCCGGACGTGGTAAATGCCACCGACAGACTTTCTTTCTCAGGATCGGGGAACCCGAAAAACTGTTCGTACTCCAACAGGGATTTTATTCGCTGCGGCTTGTTGCGGAGGTCATTTTCTTCCATATACCGGGCTTTTTCCGTGTAGCCGATAAATGCGGGGATCGCTGTTTCGACGGATTCAATGGAAGTTGGGAACCTGGAAATTTCTTCGATATAAACTCCGGGGGTTTTATGTTCTGGCATATCAAAAAATTTGAGGTAAGAGAGAAACTAAAGAACATTACCACCGCCGAAGGTGGTGGGTTTCTAAGATAAACTAAATCCGGCAGACGCCGGTATATTATATTTGTATTTCAACACCCAATTGCCCATATCACTTACTTTTGCTTTCTATGCCGGTTCCTTTAGCTGAAAGACTACGTCCTCAATCGCTGGATGAACTCGTTGGTCAGGAGCACCTGACCGGGGAGGGAAGTGTTCTGCGCCAGGCGATTCATCAGGGCAAACTACCGTCCATGATACTGTGGGGTCCGCCGGGCGTGGGCAAAACAACCATCGCCAATATCATAGCCCATACGCTGCATGTTCCGTTTCATACCCTGAGCGCCATCAGCGCCGGCGTAAAAGACGTGAGAGAAGTGCTCGAAAAAGCCAAAACCGAAAAAAGCAGTATTTTATTTATTGATGAAATACATCGTTTCAATAAAGGGCAACAGGACGCTCTGTTGGGCGCCGTTGAAAAAGGCATTGTAACGCTCATCGGCGCCACCACAGAAAATCCGTCTTTTGAAGTGAATGCAGCCTTATTAAGCAGATGCCTTGTGTATGTGCTAAAGACGCTCGGCGAAGAAGATTTAAAAAAACTTCTTTCGCTCGCCGTTAAGAATGACCCCATATTAAGTCAGCGGGATATTCAATTGCAGGAGACCGCGGCTATGATTAATATTTCAGGCGGCGATGCCCGGAAACTATTAAACCTCCTGGAAATTGTAATAGACGCGATTGTGGGAAAGGAAGTGGTTATCACGGATCAGTTGGTGATGGACATTGCCCAAAAGAGAATTGCCTTATATGATAAACAAGGTGAGCAGCATTATGATATTATTTCGGCCTTTATTAAATCTATCCGTGGCAGCGATCCCAATGCAGCGGTCTATTGGCTGGCGAGGATGATTGAAGGAGGGGAAGACGTGAAATTTATAGCGAGAAGACTGCTCATTTTAGCAAGTGAAGATATAGGCAATGCCAATCCCAATGCCCTGTTATTAGCCAATGCTACTTTTGAGGCCGTCAACAAAATCGGCTACCCCGAATCCAGAATCATCCTTTCTCAGTGTGCTGTCTATCTCGCGGCATCTCCCAAAAGTAATGCTTCCTATATGGCTATAGAGAAGGCTGCCGCAGTAGTCGCGCAACAAGGAGACTTACCGGTACCCCTGCATCTTCGCAACGCCCCTACCCGTCTGATGAAGCATCTCGATTATGGTAAAGGATACCGGTATGCCCATGATTTTGAAAAAAACTTTTCTGTACAGGAGTATCTGCCCGACGCCATAAAAGGATCGGTTTTTTATCAGCCGGGTAAAAATGCGAGAGAAGAGGAATTGCGAAAATGGCTGAAGGGATTGTGGAAAGACAAATACGGGTATTAAGAAACGGGTTAACATATATCAAATGCTTATGGAGTTACAGTGGACCGTCAAATCTTTTGAAGAGCTTACTAACAACTAACTGTATAAGATATTACAATTAACAACAGAAGTTTTCCTGCTGGAGCAACACTGTATGGTAACGGATGTGGATGATAACGACCAGAAAGCCTGGCATTTATGCGCCTGGCGTGATGAGGAACTGGTAGCCTATTCCCGATTGTTCGCACCCGGCATAATATACAGAGAAGCCTCCATTGGCAGGGTGGTAACCAGGAAGGACTTTCGTGGATCAGGTATTGGGAAAGAATTGATAAAACGCGGTATAATTGCGATATATCAATTATTTGGAAAAACTCCTGTTAAAATAGGGGCACAACTTTATCTAAAAAAGTTTTACGAAGAATTTGGATTTTCACAAAACAGCGGTATCTATTTGGAAGACAGGATCGAACATATTAAAATGATCCTTTCCTGACAAATCTCCCTTTTTATTTTTTTATCCTCCTGCTTTCGCTCATCATTCATCCAATTTTACCTTAATACTATTTAAAGATAACGTGTCGTTATTAAGGGCAATCCATTACTTATTGAAAGCTAAAATCCGCTCTCATGATAAAAAAATTACACCGTTGGAGTTTTCGTGCCCTTCTACTCTCAGCCATTTGCTTCCTATCCGGCCATAGTTACGGCCAATATATTTTCTTTAATAAGCCGGTTTACGAATTGGGTATCAGCGCAGGGCCTTCCAACCTGTTAGGTGACTTAGGTGGTACATACGGTACCGGTAAGACATTCCTGAAAGATAATAATATCCAAATGACTAAACTCATGAAAGGCGTACACTTCACCGTTCGTCCAAGTGAATTTCTGGGTATTACGTTAGCGGCAAATTTCACTACGCTGGAGGGCGCTGATAGTATTATTGCTGACAAAGGCGGACCGGAAGTAGCACGTAAAAACAGGAACCTTTCCGTCCGGACCCCTGTTCAGGAACTCACTTTAACCGGTGAAATATATCCGTTGGTATTCCTTGAAAACGATGAGCGGGATTTATTCTCCAAATTCCGTCCTTATGGGATAATTGGTATAGGCGCTTTTCATTTTAACCCACAGGGTCAATATACTGCGCCGGATGGTTCTCAAAAATGGGTGGACCTGAAACCGTTAAGGACAGAAGGACAGGGTATGCCACAGTATCCGGATAAAAAAGAATACAGTCTCACCCAGATTAATATTCCTTATGGCGTAGGTATCCGTTATTACTTCTCGGACAGGCTCAGCGCCTCACTCGAAATAGTAAACAGAAAAACCTTTACTGATTACATTGATGACATCAATTCCACTTTTATTGATGACAGCGATTTCGACAGCTATTTTGGTAGTGGCTCACAGACTGCGGCGATTGCGAAACAAATGCATAACAAGGCGCAACAGGTAAGTCCAGGAGTAAGGATACCCTATTACAACGCGGGAGATAAAAGGGGTACAGCCTCCAATAATGACTCCTATTATTCCGCTACGATTAAAGTTGCTTATCGTTTTGGTGGAAACGGCTTTTCCTCAGGAATCATGCGTTGCCCTATCACCTTTTAATATACCCTTAATCCATACACTTAAAATCATTATCCCTATGCAAAAGAAACTCGTATCCAACATCACTAAAATCAGGATAGTCGTAATAAGTCTTCTAATCCTTTACACGCTGATCGCAAACGCTCTCCTTTAACCGGTCAGAGGCTTATATTTGCATAAAACCCTGCATGGAAATTGTCTCAAAAAAGGCGAGCGAGTCATTATTAATGATGACGGAACTTGTATTACCCAACGACACCAACGCTTTCGGAAACCTTATGGGGGGCAGGCTCATGTATTGGATGGACATAGCGGCGGCTCTGTCTGCCCAAAAACATGCCAATGCACCCGTTGTCACGGCTTCTGTTGATAATATTTCTTTCGAAGCGCCGATTATCCTCGGAAATGCCGTATACATTGAGGCCAAAGTAAGCCGCGCTTTCAAAACATCTATGGAGGTACATTTAAGCGTTTGGGGAGAGGATCTAAAAAAGCAACAGAAATACAAGAGCAATGAAGCCTATTATACGTTTGTTGCCCTGAATGAATCCGGGCGTCCGGCCACAGTTCCGCAGGTTATACCCGAAACAGCCGAAGAGATGAAATTATACGAAGGCGCCATGAGAAGAAGACAGTTGAGGCTCGTCCTGGGCGGCAAAATGAAACCCGAAGAGGCAGTGGAATTGAAGGCTCTATTCTTCGGCTAACTGAAAATTACAGGTGCTTATATTTATCACTCTGTTCTATAGCATCCATCACCTGGCTTAATATCGCATCAAGTGAATCGTCATAATTTATTGGCAGTGGAGCCTTGAATTGCACGTTCAACTTCTGCCCCTTCTTTAATATCTGAAGGTTTTTTTTATGAAATGCTTTATTAAATCCATCAATGACAATAGGTACTACCGTACACCGGCTTTGTTTAATCAGGAAGGCGGTTCCTTTCCGTCCCGGTGCAAAAACGGTGGTGGTTCCCTGAGGGAAAGTAATGACCCAGCTCCTGCTCAGCGCATGTAAAATTTTCTTTGAGTCGGAAGTACTTAAACCCTTTCTCTCTGCCTTATCCTCTTCCACCCAGGTACGCTTCACCGTTAACGAACCGGCCAGCGCCATCAGTTTAGTCATAAAATTCTTCCTCATGGTATCTTCTGCGGAAACAAAATACACGTTGGTGAAAGGGTTGAGCAAATAGATAGGGAAACCCAGCTTGTTTTTCTTACCCCACTTTGCCGCGCAAAAAATATGCAGGAAAGCAATCACATCCATAAAATAGGTCTGGTGATTACTAACAAACAACACATTTTTCTTGGGCAACGTCTTCAGATCTTCCATCCCCTCAATCCTCAAACGGCTCATGATTGCCAGTCCCGGATAGGATAACGAGCCCACTATAAAATAGACTATTTTCCGTACCCAGTTTACATATCGCAGTCTCTCATAAAAAGAAGCCATCGCCGATAATTTAAATGCATTGTTCAGGATGCAATATAGACTATTTGAAAAAATCAACCCTGAGCGTATTATACACATTTGAGAACAAGAAGAGATAGATTCCCGGAGCATTCAAAATAATGGATACCCAATTCTATTATATTTGCAGCATGCAAACGGATACGGTTATTTTTGATATGGACGGGCTTCTGATTGATTCGGAGCCCCTATGGGAAGAAGCAGCGGCAGAGGTATTACGGGAATTCAATGTGACGCTGACGAGGGAACAATATTATAACACAAGGGGGATTCGTACCGAGGAATGGATTACCTATTGGTTCGGGTACTTTAAGATTAATCCGAAAGAAATCCAGGAAGCTATCGAATCAACCATTCATAAGGCTGTTGAAAAGATCGATCAGCATGGTGTTGCCATGCCTGGCGTTGAAGACATATTTTCCTTATTCCGGCAAAACAATTTTAAAATCGGCTTAGCCACCTCATCTCCCATGGTGGTAGCAAACGTGGTAGTAGACAAATTAAACATCCGCCCTTATCTGCATGCTATAACATCCGCCCAACACTTAAGTTACGGAAAGCCCCATCCGCTTGTATATCTGACCTGCGCAGAAGAATTGAATTCATCCCCCGTTACTTGTATTTGCTTTGAGGACTCCTTTAATGGCATGATCGCCGCCAAAGCGGCGAGAATGAAATGCGTAGTCATCCCCGACAAAGCGCTGCAACATGAACTACAATGGAACGCCGCGGATATGATATTAAAGAGCCTTTCCGATTTTAAAAAGGAAGACCTGGATCACATCTGATAACGGGTAAACAGGAAAACCAGTCTGAAAAGATTCTATGTGAGACGGCTTTAACAATGCTGCTCCGATAATAAAACCTAATTTGCACCCGTTAAAGCCTATTATCTAAAGCAAATTCCGGTTGGATGAAAACACTTATCTCTATTCTATTCGTTTCGATTAACCTGGCTTGTTTTGCACAAAACAGGAAACCCGGCGTCTCACCCGTCGCTTTTCCAACGATCACCATAAATCTCGGTGGAAATAACGGAGGGAATATCCACGCAGACTCGCTATCAAGATTAGTGGATTCCGCACTGGTCGCCCGGGATGAAAAGGGAAACCGGTTTACGATTACCCGGTTCCGTTGTATCTATAAGTTCAAAAGCTATTACGAAGATTCCCAAACGGGCGAACTAAAAGCGACTGATGATATGCGTGCCAATGAATTCAGAGAAACACCCACGATGTCTGAACTTTGGAGGCAGAGTATCCAGGACAATATTCAACCGGGTGATGAAATGATATTAGACAACATTATCGTCCGGCTCAACGACGGCAAAAAGATAATGATAGCGCCTATCCGGTTTACCGTGAGTAAATAAATAGTCCGACCTTCGCAGCTCGTTATTTCTCTTCTGCTGCATCTCCCCATCAACTCAATGAAGGATATCATTCTTGCGAAAAGGGGAAAATTTTTCACATTCGCCTTATCTCTTAACAATCCGCTAAACTTTTCTTTGCATGCGCAAAGAGCTATTCCAGTAACTTTGCAGTCCACCTTATATTTAAATCCTTCAGAAATAACCATCATATATGACGCGCATTTTACCAATTTTCTTTTCCCTGTTCGTTTTCAACATATTCTCCGCGAATGCTCAGTCCGTGTTATCCTTTTCCGGTACCGTCAAAGACAACAGATCCAACCCTATTCCCGCAGCCACTGTTGCGCTGCTGAACACGTCTAAGATTACAATAAGCAATAACGAGGGCTTTT